>NZ_CP036282.1:4500000-4737690 GCF_006974105.1 Rhodoferax aquaticus | reverse complement strand
CAAAGGGGAGGGAGCTGACATAGTTCTCTTCAGCTACTGTGGATATTGTTAATCTGCTGTGGCACCGATTGTAGATTATCAATAGCTTATCCACATTCTCATTTGGTCAACTTCTATGCGCCCTACTCAAGGTCTTAGAACGATAAACTTGCTATCTGTCTTGAAATTTGTGATAATGCCGGGTTGCCCTGATTGTGTTTAGGGCGAATAGGCCAAAGTCCCGTTGTGAGAGCAACGTTGGATGAAACACAGTTAGTTAGGATTTAACATGAAACGCACATACCAACCCTCCAAAATTCGCCGTGCACGTACCCACGGTTTTCTGGTTCGCATGAAGACCCGTGGTGGTCGCGCTGTGATCAACGCACGCCGTGCCAAGGGCCGTAAACGCCTGGCTGTCTAACATCGCAATTCAGCGGGTAGGTGCGCAGTTCGATTTCGAACGTGCGTGCCCGTTGCAGGGGTAATTTGTGAAACGGCTGCAAACACGACCCCAGTTCCAAGCTGTCATGGCGGGTCGGGTCTTGTCAAAAACAGACCATTTTGTTTTGCACTGCTGTGGCCTTGATGCACCCGATTTATCGGGTGTTTCTGCTCCTAAAGCCCTACTTTTTCCCTCGCACGATGTTTGGCTTGGCGCTATGGTGCCAAAGCGTTGGGCGCGTCGAGCAGTAACCCGCAATGCCATCAAGCGCCAGGTCTACAGCATTTCCCTACAAGCAGAATCCGGCTTAAAGCAACAAGCGCATGTCGTCAGGTTGCGAACAGCGTTTGATAAGGCGCAGTTTGTTAGCGCGAGTTCGTCTGCTTTGAAGGCGGCCGTGCGGACCGAGTTAATTCAGCTGTTTGCAATGGCGAATGCCCGGTCTTCGTTAGACCGCGGTAAGCCGAGGCCAGCGTCATGATGCGCGCGTTGCTAACAAGTTTGGTCAAAGCTTACCGAACGTTTCTTAGTCCATGGTTAGGTTCGTCATGCCGTTTCGAACCGACGTGCTCGTTGTATTCTTTGCAAGCCTTGCATGACCATGGGGCAGCAATTGGCACTTATTTGACGATGGCCCGGCTTGCACGATGTCATCCATGGTGTGCGGGCGGTTACGATCCAGTCCCTAAGGACGCACCGCGACTTTTCACACGTCTGTTTACTCATCCCTCTACAAAGAAATCTTCATGAACGATATACGCCGCACTATTTTGTGGGTAATCTTTGGATTTTCCATGGTGCTTCTGTGGGACCAATGGCAGGTGTTTAATGGACGCAAAGCGACCTTTATGCCTAGTCCTGTTGCCCAGAAAGCGGCGACGCCTTCTGAAGCGCCGAGCGCTGCCAACGGTGTACCTCAAGCGGCTAGTGTGACTGCCGCTGCAGCGCCAGTGGTTCCGGCCGCAGGTATTGCCCCCGTTGCCCCCAAAGAATTGATTGAAGTTTCCACCGACGTTTTCAAACTCACGTTTGATACCGAGGGAGGCTCGCTGGTTCGTTCTGAGTTTCTGAACTACGCCGATAGCGTAGACAAAACAAAAAATGTAGTTCTATTGAACAACAGCAAAGACAGAATCTACCAAGCTGAAACTGGCGTGATTGGTACGGCCGTCGCGGGTGCGTATCCGTACCACAAGACGCCCATGGTTTTCACGGGTGCTCGGGCGCTGAAAGAAGGCGAAGGTGAATTGGTTGTTCGCTTTGAGTCGGGTGATGTGGGTGGTATCAAGTTGGTTAAGACCTACACCATGCGTCGCGGGGCTTACGACATTGCGGTCAAGCATGAGTTGACGAATGTGTCAGCCGCAGCGCTGACACCACAGGTTTACTTTCAGTTGGTGCGTGACG
The DNA here is from genome assembly GCF_006974105.1 of Rhodoferax aquaticus. NCBI lineage: Bacteria > Pseudomonadati > Pseudomonadota > Betaproteobacteria > Burkholderiales > Comamonadaceae > Rhodoferax > Rhodoferax aquaticus. The sequence goes on along the minus strand of NZ_CP036282.1, from coordinate 4,735,859 downwards.
GCAACAAGCCAGCTGGCGAGTCGTCTTTTTACTCGACGTTCACGGGGCCAGCGGTCTACACAGAAGCCAAAAAATACCAGAAGGTTGAATTCAAAGACATTAAGAAGAAAAAAGACGACATTGAGAAAGAGTCTTCCTCCGGCTATGTGGCCATGGTTCAGCACTATTTTGCAAGTGCATGGATTCTGCCGAATGGCGTAAAGCGCACCAACTCTTTGGATGGTGTGGATATAGGTTCAAGTTTGGCAGACTGCTGCTACCGCGTGTCCATGATTGCGCCGATAGAGTCCATTGCCCCAGGCGCCACCAAGGCGATAGAAGCCAAACTCTTTGTTGGCCCTCAAGAAGAAAAAATGCTTGAGGCACTGGCGCCAGGCTTGGAATTGGTCAAAGACTATGGATGGTTGACCATCATGGCCAAACCTTTGTACTGGCTCTTGGATAAGCTGCACAGCCTGATTCAGAACTGGGGCTGGTCCATCATGGCGCTTGTGCTCTTGTTAAAGATAGCGTTTTACTGGCTCAACGCAAAAGCCTACGCCAGCATGGCCAAAATGAAGGCCGTCAATCCGAAAATCATGGAAATGCGTGAGCGTCTCAAGGACAATCCGCAGCAAATGCAGCAGGAGATGATGCGCATCTACCGCGAGGAAAAGGTCAATCCGATGGGTGGGTGCTTCCCCATCATGGTTCAGATTCCGGTGTTCATTGCTTTGTACAACGTCTTGTTGTCGAGCGTTGAGATGCGCAGTGCGCCCTGGATTTTGTGGATCCACGATTTGTCATCGCCTGACCCGTTCTACATCTTGCCTTTGGTCATGACGCTCACGACACTGTTGCAAACTGCGTTGAATCCAGCGCCGCCAGACCCACTGCAAGCGAAGATGATGTGGTTCATGCCCTTGATTTTCAGTGTCATGTTCTTCTTCTTCCCCGCAGGGCTGGTGTTGTACTGGATCACGAATAACGTGTTGTCGATTGCCCAGCAGTGGATCATTAATACCCGCATGGGGGTACCGCCGCAGTTCAATCTCCCTAAGTTCAAATAGACCTGCACAAGGTAAGGCTTGGTCTCCTCGGCCAAGCCTTGCAAGAATCCTAAGCACACATGCTTTCCAAGCACCATGATCCCGTCATCGCTATTGCTACGGCACCAGGTAGAGGATCGGTGGGAATTGTGCGAATCAGTGGTCCAAACGTCCGAGAGTTTGCCCAAGCCCTAGCCCAAAAAACGCTGCAGCCAAGAGAAGCCACCTATCTAGCGTTCAGAGATGCGCAGGGAGTCCCCATTGACCACGGGCTGCTGATTTTTTTCCCGGGGCCACATTCCTACACAGGGGAAGACGTCCTTGAACTTCAGGCGCATGGTGGACCTATTGTGTTGCAGCTCTTGGTTGCACGGTGTTTTGAACTCGCCCAAGACTGTAGGCCTCCACGTCAACAACCGCTGTTGCCAAGCTTGCGAATGGCCCAAGCGGGCGAGTTTACGCAACGTGCTTTTCTCAATGACAAGCTTGACTTGGCACAGGCAGAGGCGATTGCTGACCTGATTGATGCCAGCACCGAAGCGGCAGCGCGCAGTGCTTCGCAGTCCCTGTCCGGCGTTTTCTCAAAAGAAGTGGTCGTTCTCAAAGATGCGCTCGTTCATTTGCGAATGCTTGTAGAAGCGACGCTAGACTTTCCGGAAGAAGAAATCGACTTCCTGAAAAAAGCAGACGCCGAAGGCCAAGTGGTTCGATTGTCCCAGTCACTATCCCAATTAACGCAAAGAGCCCAACAGGGAGCCTTGCTGCGTGAGGGGCTCACCGTTGTGATCGCTGGGCAGCCGAATGCCGGAAAGTCCTCACTGTTGAATGCTCTCGCTGGCGCTGAATTGGCAATCGTTACACCTATTGCAGGTACGACCCGAGACAAAGTGCAGGAGACCATTCAAATTGAAGGCATTCCTATCCACATCGTGGATACAGCAGGCTTGAGGGCAAGTGAGGATATTGTCGAAAAAATCGGGATAGCACGTACTTGGGATGCCATTGGTGCAGCAGATGCACTTGTATTCTTGCATGACATTTCCCAGGCTACTGCTGCGAAATACATAGCGGCAGACGAAGACATAGCAAGCGCTACAGCCAGAATTCTCCCCAAGCATGTTCCCATAATCCATGTGTGGAACAAAGGCGACCTCATGGCCCCAGCTCCTAGCCAGGAGGGCATTGTCATTTCGGCCAAACACGGTCAAGGCCTAGAGGCATTGCGCCACAAGCTTTTAGAGGTGGCCGGATGGAGTGCGCCAGCAGGCGGAGTTTTTATTGCCCGGGAAAGGCACCTTCAAGCGTTGCGACGAGTCGCCGCCCATCTGGAAAATGCGCACTTGCATCTGAAAGCGCATATACAAACGCTTGACCTTATGGCGGAAGAATTACGATTAGCGCAGTTGGCCTTGGCAGAAATTACGGGAGAATTCACCCCGGATGATTTGTTGGGTGTTATTTTTTCCAAGTTTTGCATTGGAAAATAGCCAAGAACCGCCGCGCCTATTTTTGCTGACGAGAGCCTCACAATGTCCATATTCAGCCGATTTTTTAAGAAAACACCTGGTTCATCTAAAGCGGCAAGCCCCTTGTCTGGGCTTAAGAGCGCGGATGAAACGGTACCTTTGAACGCCTCGGATATTGCGAAAGCCATCCAATCGCATGTTCCAGTCAATGGAGGCGGAGCAACCCGCAGAAATGAGCGTCTTGAGCGTCGGGAAATGCTCTATGCCGTGGTTCGTGAAACGATGACCCGTGTCGGCGTGCTGTCAGTCAGCTATAGATTCAAGGTCTTGTCCTTGGATTCTCGGGGTCGCCAATACCTCATCATGATGGACTTGGTCCGACTACAAGGGAGCGAGCTAGGTCGATTGACAGAAATTGAAACCCTCATTTCTCAGACGGCCAAGGTACGGCACGACATAGTGGTGTCGTCCGTGTACTGGCGGATCAATGAAACAGTTGGCAGTCAAGCAGTGGCCTCGCCAACGCCAAAGCCATCAGTTCCAGAGCCCCACGCGACATCCAAACCCGCGGCGAAACCGCGGTTTGATGCTTTGCAAGAGGATGAAGTTGAGGCATTCAAGCGTGCGCTGTCCACTCCCGTCGGCGGCGTGCAACTGTCCAGCCCGGGTGAAATCGTCCACGCAAGCCCCGATACAGGTTACCCTGATACCACGTTTGTAGATACCGAGCTTGACGACCGCCCCTCACCTTTGGGTGGCACTCAATATGGTGAGCTTAGGTAGCGTTTCACTGAAACGACTACGTGCAGGCCAGAGTCTCAATGGCCTGCGAAATCTAACAACGTAAACAAGGACAGTCCACCTTCCTTGAGCTTTTGTGAGCCACCCAATTCGGGCAAGTCAACAATAGCGGCGCCCTCCATGACGATGGCACCTTGGCGTTCCAAAAGCTTCTTTCCGGCCATCATGGTTCCCCCTGTTGCGATGAGGTCATCGATCAACAGAACCCTATCACCAGCTTTCACAGCGTCAGTGTGCAACTCAACGGTTGCGCTTCCGTACTCAAGCTCATAAGTTTCTTCCACGGTCGTGAACGGCAACTTCCCTTTTTTGCGAATGGGCACAAAGCCAACGTTGAGCTCGTAAGCAACCACAGATCCCAAGATAAAGCCACGCGCATCTAAACCAGCGACGACGTCGGGGCGCATGTCCTTGTCCATGTAACGATGCACGAAGGCGTCAATCAACACACGGAAGACCTTAGCGTCCTGCAAGAGGGGTGTAATGTCTCGGAACTGAACCCCAGGAGCGGGCCAATCCGGCACCGTTCGTATATGGTTTCGTAAATACTGACTGACGCTGAGGTGTTGCATGCTGTTTCCACTGAATTTGCTTACGGGTGAAGCACAAGGAGCGTTATTGTGCCCCCAATGTCCCTAACGAGGCATATGTCACGCTAAAGCAACCGGTCTTCAGCGAGCGATAACTCCTCAGCTTTGCCAGAGAGAACTAAGGTGTCGCCAAAGTTCAAAGTCAATCCCGCATTGACCTCCATAGCTTTGCCGCCAGATTTGCGCACAGACATTACTCGAACTCCTAGTGCTTCCAAATTGAGTTGTGCCAAAGACTGGCCAATTGATTTGGCACCGCCGGGAAGAACCATGGTCACAAGACGCTCATGTTGCAATTCATCCCCTGAGTTATCGTCTGACCCATGGAAAAAACCGCGCAATAAGTTGTACCGGGCATCGCGCTGTTCTTGCACCATGCGGATCACACGGCGCATAGGCACCCCTACCAGGGCCAAGGCGTGGCTTGCAAGCATGAGTGAGCCCTCAATGGCCTCTGGTACAACTTCGGTTGCCCCGGCCTCTTGCAGGCGTTCTAGAGCGGCGTCGTCTTGGGTACGAACAATTACCGGCACCTGAGGGGCATGCGACTTAATGCAATCCAAAACTTTCAACGCACCCGGCACACTCACAAAGGTAATGACCACCGCGCTAGCGCGTGCAAGGCCTGCCGCCATCAGCGCTTGACTTCTTGACGAGTCCCCGAACACCACAGAATCCCCTGCTGCAGAGGCTTGCTGCACTCGGTCGGGATCCAAGTCCAAGGCAACGTAAGGAATATGCTCTTGCTCCAACATCCTGGCCAAGTTCTGTCCGCAGCGTCCATAGCCGCAAATAATGACGTGTTTGTTGGCGCCGATGGATTTCCGGGCAATATTGGTCATCTGCAGGGACTGCATGAGCCACTCGCTAGCCACTAGTTTCATGACGATGCGGTTGCTGTACATCACAATGAACGGGGTGGCCACCATAGACAGCACCATGCCCGCCAGAATGGGGTTCAACAATTCAGGTGCGATCAAGCCCTGACCTCTGGCCAATGCCAACAAGACAAACCCAAACTCCCCAGCCTGTGCCAGATACAAGCCCGTCCTTAAGGACACCCCAGGACTGGCACCGAGCAGACGTGACAGGCCCGCAACCAAAGCGGCTTTGAGCAGTGTGGGTATAAAAAGCAAGAGCACAACAAGTGGCCAGCGTTCAAATACAAGGCGCCAATCCAAAAGCATGCCAATACTGATGAAGAAAAGCCCCAGCAAAACGTCATGGAAGGGGCGAATGTCTGTTTCTACTTGGTGCTTGAACTTGGTTTCGGAAATCAACATTCCCGCAATGAAGGCACCGAGCGCAAGGCTAAGCCCTGCAAACTCAGTAAGCCAAGCCAAGCCCAATGTGATCAAGAGCAGATTCAGTACAAACAACTCAGAGCTCTTGCGCCTAGCCACTAGCGTCAGCCAATGGCGCATGACGTGCTGGCCCCCCACCAGCAGCACCCCAACCAAGACGGTGGCCTTTAGGGCGGCAAGGGCCAACGCACCCGCCAGCGCTTCACCCGATGCCCCCAAGGCGGGAATCAGTACCAGCAGAGGAACTACTGCCAAATCCTGAAACAGAAGCACGCCCATGACACGCTTGCCATGTTCCGTGTCCAGCTCCAAGCGCTCGGCCATCAGCTTCACAACAATGGCGGTGCTACTCATGGCCAGCGCGCTAGACAGTGCTAGCGCAGTTTGCCAACGTACGCCCCACTCAGTAGGCAGCAAGCTTGACAAGCCCATTGCAACAAGAGTGGCTCCAACAATGGTCAAAACCACTTGCAAAAGCCCCAAACCAAAAACATGTCGGCGCATGGCCCGAAGCTTGGGCAAGTTGAACTCCAAGCCGATCACGAACATAAGAAACACCACCCCAAACTCACCTAGGTGTTGTATTGCACTGTCATTTTTAGACACTGCCATGGCATGCGGGCCAATAGCCACGCCAACAGCCAAGTAACCGATCATGGGGGGCAGTCTTAGGTAGCGGCAGGCCACAACGCCGAGTACAGCGGCTAACAAGTAGATGAGGGTGATTTCAAGTGCCGACATAGCCACATACTAGCAACAAGGCATTGGCTCTATAAAATACCCGCATGAATGCCTACGCTCCCCACGCAAGTACCTCATTTGAGGCGCGCACTCTTGCCTTAGCACGCGAAACTTTTGACATCGAAGCGGCTGCAGTGCTTGGGCTCAAGGCACGGGTTGGCATAGCATTTGTCAACGTGGTGTCGCTCATGCTCGCCAACAAGGGACGCGTTGTAGTCATGGGCATGGGCAAAAGTGGGCACATTGGCCGCAAGATTGCTGCAACATTGGCGTCTACCGGCACGCCCTCCATGTTTGTCCATCCCGCCGAAGCCAGCCATGGCGACTTGGGCATGGTCACCGCTGCCGACATCGTGCTGGCTATTTCCAATAGTGGCGAGTCTCAAGAAATGGCCGCAATTTTGCCCATGCTGAAGCGACAAGGGACCGTCGTGGTGGCCATGACAGCCAGCCCGCATTCTTCTCTTGCTAAACACGCAGACCATTGGTTGGACACAGCGGTAGACAAAGAGGCGTGTCCACTCAACCTCGCTCCCACTGCGAGCACTACAGCGCAGCTTGCCTTGGGAGATGCCTTGGCACTTGCGCTGTTGGATGCGCGTGGCTTTCGTGCAGAAGATTTCGCACGCTCGCACCCCGGTGGGGCCTTAGGCCGAAAACTACTCACCCATGTGCGTGACGTCATGCGATCAGGTACCGAGGTTCCGCAGGTATTGCCAGGGGCCGGCTTCAGTGAACTCATGCGTGAAATGAGCGCTAAAGGTTTAGGCTGTGCGGTGGTTGCGGATGCGCGGGGCCAGGTAGTTGGAATATTCACCGACGGAGACTTAAGACGCCTTGTGGAACAGGGTACCGACCTGCGCGGCAAAATTGCCTCTGACTTAATGCACCGCTCTCCATCGTCAATTTCTGTGGATGCATTAGCAGTTGAGGCTGCAGACCTCATGGAGACACGGCGCATTACCAGTGTGTTGGTTCAAGGCGAAGCCGGTGATCTGTGCGGTATCGTCCACGTGGGCGACCTTATGCGGGCAAAGGTGATCTGATGAAGCCAAGCTTGCAGATAGCCCCAGAACTCTTGTTAAAGGCGCAAGGCATTCGGGTCGTTTTTTTCGACGTTGATGGAGTGCTCACGGACGGCGGGCTGCTATTTTCAGAGTCTGGCGAGACTTTGAAGCGCTTCAACACACTGGATGGCCATGGTCTCAAAATGTTGCAAAAAGCAGGCATTACTCCAGTGATCATCACCGGGCGTGACTCCTTACCCTTGCGCACGCGGCTCAAGGCCTTGGGAATTGAACACGTGCACTACGGCACAGAGGACAAGCGCCCGGCTGCAGAACTGACACTGAAAGCCTTAGGTTTGACTTGGGGCGATGCCGCAGCCATGGGAGATGACTGGCCCGACCTGCCGGTGATGTGCAACAGCAGTTTTGCGTGTGCGCCGGCCAATGCCCATGTAGAAGTTCGGGCGGTGGCGCATTACGTCACCCAGCGACAAGGGGGCGAGGGCGCTGTGCGCGAGTTTTGCGATCTACTCTTGGTCGCCAGTGGTCGCTATGCCGCATTGTTGGAAGCGTACACAGTGTGATTGGCCTTATCAAAGACATTTGGGACCGGTTCTTACTGTATTTGCCTATGGCCGTGATGGCGATCCTGGCTTTGGGCACGTACTGGATGGTGCGAACCACACCACCCCCTGAAGTGCAAGCGCCTCAACGCGCAGTGAGCCACGAGCCTGACTACTATATGCACGGATTTAATGTGCGTTCCTTTGACGCGAAAGGCCAGATCCGTTCAGAGGTGCAGGGCGAAAAAGCGCGCCATTATCCTGACACACAATGGATCGAAATTGACGCTATCCGCATCCGTTCTTTCGACACACAAGGCCGGCTTACTACGGCCACTGCTCTTCGGGGGCTGACTAATGAAGATAACTCTGAAGTACAGCTGATCGGCAATGCAGTTGTCGTGAGAGAAGCGGATGCTCGCAACCCGTCCTCGGCACCAACCATGGAGTATCGGGGTGAGTTTCTGCACGCATTCCTGAATTCTGAAAAAGTAAAGTCCCACAAGCCGGTGGAGCTTACGCGCGGCAAAGACCGTTTCACCGCAGACAGCTTGGACTTCGACAATGTAGACCAAGTGCTGCAGCTCCAAGGTCGTGTGAAGGGCACTTTGGTACCCACACGCCAGCCTTAAACCACATCAACCTATGCAACCACTTGTCTTTATCACCGGCGCTTCCAGCGGAATTGGCCAAGCTTTAGCTCTGAAGTTTTACAAACAGGGATATGCATTGGCTTTAGTAGCACGCCGTAGCCAAGAGATGCAGAAATGGGCCTTAGAGCAGGGTTTAAGCGAAGCACGGTATCGCATCTACCCGGCTGACGTCGCCAACATCGATAGCATCGTGAACGCTGGAAATCAATGCTTAGAACAACAAGGTCTGCCGGACGTCGTGGTCGCGAATGCTGGCATTAGTGTTGGAATGGATACAGCCATACGCAGTGACCTTGATGTCATGGCCCAGACCTTTGCTACGAACAATACAGGTGTGGCAGCCACGTTTCACCCATTTATTAACGGAATGTCGAAACGCGGCTCGGGGACCTTGGTTGGAATTGGCAGCGCTGCTGGCATTCGCGGATTGCCTGGGCATGGTGCTTACTGCGCCAGTAAAGCGGCCATCATTAGCTATTGCGAATCGCTACGAGGCGAATTGCGTGCCGCAGGCGTAAAAGTCGTCACTATCTGTCCTGGATACATCGATACACCGCTGACGCAGCGCAATCGCTACTTCATGCCGTTTTTAATGCCTGTTGACGAGTTTGCCAGTGCTGCGGTCAATGCGATTCACAAAACCAAAAGCTACAGCGTGATTCCTTGGCAAATGGGCTGGATTACTAAGCTACTGCGTATTCTTCCCAACGCAGTCTTTGATAAAGCATTTGCTGGTAGGCCCAGAAAACATCGCGCGACTGAATAGTCGCAGTCGGTAGATTCCTCTTTACACAGCAGCACACAATAAAAAAGGGCCCGAGGGCCCTTTTTTAGTATTGGCAGATGCCAATATGTGCTTAGTAGCTGCTACGACCACCGCCGTAACCGCCGCCGCCGCCGCCACCACTACGGCCGCCGCCAGCGCCACCACCGTAGCCGCCGCCGCCACCACCGTAGCCGCCGCCACCGCTGCGGCCACCACCAGCACCACCGCCGAAGCCGCCGCCGCCAGTGCGGGGAGGACGTGCTTCCATGGGACGTGCTTCGTTAACCACCAAACCGCGGCCACCGAACTGCTGACCATTCATGCCGTTGATAGCGGCTTGAGCTTCAGCATCGCTACCCATTTCCACAAAGCCGAAGCCTTTGGAACGGCCTGTGTCACGTTCCATCATGACTTTGGCGCTAGAAACGGAACCGTGTGCGGAGAAAGCTTGTTGCAAGTCTTCGTCACGGAAAGAATAAGGCAGGTTGCCCACGTAAAGTTTGTTGCCCATGAAAGGACTCCTCAAAATAACTCAAAACGCGATGGAGTCCAAAACCGCACTTAACCCACAATCAACAAAACTTTGAAGACTTGAAGCACACGCGAAACTGACTAAACACCGCAAACTTGCATCACCCAATTTTTGGTAATACCACACAATTATGCGCGCATTTGTAAAAGTTTTTCAAAATATTTTGGCCCCGTGGGGCCTAAGAGCCCCTGAATAGTGCGATTAATAGCAGGATAAAGACACCTACTTGCCCAAACCTTGGGCAAATATCCGCTTACAGCCTCTTAGCGGGTCCTCAGAACTTAGTGGTTGTGCGTTGTCAAGCTGTTGCATACGACCTATAGTTAAAAGCGTTCATGGGGATGTAAGAAAAAATCTCCGTGGGCTGACCAAGCCATAACCAGCGATTCAACGCACCGAATTTAGCAGTGCTTCTGGTTGACCTTTAACCTGACTACTAACGGAGTTTTCCATGAACCAACGCGCCCTGATTGCTACAACTGCTGCAGCTTTGATGTCTATGACTTTGATGGCTGCGCCCGCTGCTGCACAAGAGAAGGAAAAATGTTTCGGCATCGCTAAAGCCGGCCAAAATGACTGCGCCAATTTGTCTGGCACCCACTCGTGTGCCGGCCAATCTAAGGTCGACATGGGCAAAGACGAGTGGAAATACGTCGCCAAAGGTACCTGCAAGGACATGAAGGGTATTTCCCTGGAAGACGCGAAGAAGATGAAGGGCTAAGCCGCGGTTTCGCCTCTAGATCCGCATATGCCAGCCACCACGCAGCCTGCACGCCCCATGGAAATAGGCGTTGGGTGGCGGCATCCCCATTACGTTGCGTTGCTAGAACAGCAACCGCCCCTGGATTTTTTGGAAGTTCATTCAGAGAACTTTTTCGCCAATGGTGGTGCTGCTTTGGCTGTTTTGGAGGCGGGGCGCAGCCACTACCCCATCAGCTTGCACGGGGTAGGTTTGTCTTTGGGCTCTGCTGTCGGTGTCGATGCATGGCATTTGGACCAACTGGCGCATTTAGTCGAGCGCCTACACCCTGTGCGTGTGAGTGACCATGCCTGCTTTGCGCGGGGCAGCTTTCAAGGTGCTACGGTCCATGCGGCGGATCTTTTGCCCCTTCCCTTTAGTAGCGAAGCGCTTGACGTGCTGTGCGCCAACGTAGCACAGGTGCAAGACCGACTCAAGCGTCCCATTTTGGTAGAAAACCTCTCCGCTTACATCCACTGGAAGCCTGTGGAGGACACAACAACGTGGCTGGAGACCGACTTTCTTTCTGAACTCAGCCGCCGCACGGGGTGCGAGCTGCTGGTCGACGTCAACAACATCTATGTCAACGCGCTGAACGCGCAGAAGCTGGGGCTTGTAGATCAGCCCATAGCGGCTTGCAAGAGCTGGTTGGAATCCATTGCGCCGGTCGCCGTAGGGGAAATACACCTCGCGGGCCACAGCCATGTCTCGGACACCTTTGGTGATATTGTGGTCGACGACCATGGCAGTTTGGTGTGTGAGGCAGTTTGGGACTTGTACTCCCACGCCATCGCCCACTTTGGCCCAGTGCCTACCCTCGTGGAGTGGGATACCGATATTCCCTGCCTAGACACGCTCGTGGGCGAAGCAACGCGTGCACGGGCCTTGGCGCAAGAGGTGATCAGGGGCTACAAGCTATGAACACTTTGGCACAACAACAGTCCGCCTTGTTGGGTGCCTTGTTCACATGGCCTGCAGATGCTGCTGTTCAATTGCTAGCTGGTCATGCAGATTTGACAAACGCCAGAGGCCTACAGGTTTACCAAGCGAACGGCCACATGCTGGCTGAGCGCGCTTTAACGGCCGCATACCCCGTGCTTGCGCAGTTGATCGGTGCAGACAGCTTTGCCCAGCTTGCGCGCGCGCTGTGGCATGCCGCACCGCCGGAACGCGGCGACGTGGCCCAGTGGGGCGGCGCTATGGCTGGTTTCCTATCTGCCAGCGAACAACTCAGCGACGAGCCCTATCTACCCGATGTAGCTCGCACGGAGTGGGCGCTGCACCGCTGTGCTGTTCAGGCCGATGCTACGGCTGACTTAGCCAGCATCGCCTTGCTGACTACGGAAGACCCCGATACCTTGCAGCTGACGCTGTCCTCGGGCTGCGCAGCGATTCGCAGCCAATGGCCCTTGGCCAGCATCATAGCCACCCATAGCAACACCGAGTCACCCGACTGGGCTGCACTCACCCAGCGCATGCGCGCACAGGTGGCCGAAGACGTAATCGTGTGGCGGGAGGGCCTACGCCCCCGCGTGCGAGAGGCGCAACCGGGTGAGTCCGACCTGCTGCAGGCCTTGCTGGGCGGGCACACCTTGGGCCAGGCCCTAGACGTTGCGGCCTCATTGGACTTTGGCGCATGGTTGCCCTTAGCGGTTCGCACGGGCTTGGTCTTGGGCGTCGTTCAGCAAGCTGAGTCGGGTGCTTAGTGGCACACGCGTTACTTCTCGAAGTAAAGCGCATCATTCATCTACCAATCCATTACAAGGCACACACGTATGAACGCCGAGCCTAATCCACCCTCCAACTTGTCCTTTAAACGAAGCCCTGCTAAACAAGCGCTGCGCTCACTGGGCGTGTTGTGGGAAGGTGCCGACTATCTCTTAGATAGCCTACAACCGCTTTTGAGTTTGCTGGCCCGCATCTACGTGGCACAGGTTTTCTTTAGCTCAGGGCTCACCAAACTGCGGGACTGGGGCACGACGGTGGCCTTGTTCACCGATGAATACCAAGTCCCCCTTTTGCCACCCGAGCTGGCCGCAGTGCTCGGGACGTTTGGTGAAGTGGCACTCCCCGTGCTCTTGGTGCTGGGTTTGGGCGGGCGCTTTGCTGCACTGGGCTTGAGTTGCGTGAATATCGTGGCGGTTTTGTCGCTGATGGACATTGCTCCAGCGGCTTTGCAGCAGCACATCACCTGGGGTGTTTTGCTGCTGGGGCTTGCCGTGTTTGGTTGCGGCAAGTGGAGCACCGACCGCTGGCTCAAGCCCTATGTGGTGGCCACAAAACGCTAGCTTAAACACCACGCAATCGCTATCCTGCAGCCATGCAACCCCAAGCTGCTGAGCCCGCGAACCTCCCAGTCGTGCCTTTTTGGCGTCCCCGGCGCATAGGTTGGCGTTTGGGGGTGGGCTTTGGTGCCCTCATCGTGCTCATGCTCTTGGCGCTGGGCCAAGCCAGTTTGCAAATCAACCGCATTACCCAGATCAACGAGCGCTTTGCCACGGGCGACATGCAAAGGCTGCTGCGGGTGCAGGCGCTCTCCTTGCAAACGGAGGGCGTGGGCAGCGCCCTAGTCCGCTTGATGAATGCCCCCCGAGAGCACCGCGTGGAGGAATACGCCGATGTGGACCAGCGCAACCGCGCGATTGACGGCATCATCAGCACCCTCTCCACCGAAGTATTGGCACCTGAGCAACAAGAAACACTCAAGCGCTTGGTGGCTTGCCGTGCCATCTACGGAGACGCCTTTATCGACGTGGTGGACCAAATCGAGGCGGATGACCTCAAGGCCGCAGCGCGCGAGCTCAACGACAAGGTCAACCCCTCGCTCAAAGCCATGCTCACCGAGTCGCAAGCGCTGCTGCGCTATGAGCGCGAAAACATCGAAGCCGAACTTGAAGACTCACAGCACCAATTCGCCCAAATGGCCATGTGGGTAGGGGGCATCTCCGTGATGGCCGTCGTATTGGCCTTGTGGCTGGGCGTGCGTACCACCCGCAGTGTGGTGGGCCCGCTTGAGGCCTTGGAGGACGCAGCCCAACGCATCGCCCAAGGCGACTACGCCAGCCGAGTCGCCAGCTCCCGGGTGGAAGAGGTAGACCGCGTGGGCGAAGCCCTCAACACCATGACGGAAGCCGTGGCCCAGCGCGAGCAGCAAATCGCCGAGCTCGCCTACAAAGACACACTCACCGGACTGCCCAACCGCACCGCCTTGAGCCGAGAGGCCGCACAGGCCCCCACGCCCTACCGCTGCGTGGCCATGGTCGATCTGGCGCGGCTCAAAGCCATCAACGCGACCTTGGGCTACGCCACCGGCGACACGCTGATCAAAGAGCTAGCGCTGCGCGCTGGCACAGTGATGCAGCAGGCTGCAGCCTCTGGCCTGATCACCGGCGTGCCGATTGCCGCGCGTTTGTCTGGCGGCACCTTTGCCGCCGCCTTCAATGTGGCGGGCCGCGCCCAAGCCCAAGCGCTGCACGAAGCCATGGAACTCGCCATGCGCCAGCCCGTGCTCTGCAGCGGTCACAGTGTGGACTTGAACGTGGTTTATGGCTTGGCCGACTCTGGCACCGACGGTGAGGCGCTCCCACTAGACACCTTGCTGCGCAACGCCGAGGTGGCCTTGCACGCCGCCAAACGCGGGGCCACAGGGTTTGCCTGGTACAGCGAGGCCCAAGAAGCAGCGCGCTTAGGCCACTTAAGCCTGGTGTCTGACTTGCGCACGGCCGTCGCAGGCTCGCAGTTGCAAATGTGGCTGCAGCCCAAGTTTGCGCTGCCCGGTGGCCAAGCAGTGGGGGCCGAAGCCTTGGTGCGCTGGCAGCACCCACAGCGCGGCTTTGTGTCGCCCGCCGAATTCATCCCCTTTGCCGAGCAAACGGGTTACATCAGCATGGTCACCCAGTGGATGCTGCAAGAAGCCCTGCGCACCCTGGCCCAGTGGGCGCGCACCCAGCCGGCCTTGAGTATTTCCGTCAACATCAGCACCCGTGACCTGCTCGACCCGCAGTTTTGCGAGCGTCTGCAAAACCTGTTGGCACAGCACCAGGTGGACCCCAGCTGCTTGCGGTTAGAGATTGTGGAAAGCGGCCTCATGGAAGACCCGCAAACCAGCGTTGACGTGCTGCACTGCCTGCGCGGCATGGGGCTGGAACTGTCGATTGACGACTTTGGCACCGGCTACTCGTCCATGGCCTACTTGCAAAAGCTGCCTGTGAGCGAGCTCAAAATTGACCGCAGTTTTGTAGACGGGCTAGACCACCAAAGCGGCAGCCAACGCCTGGTCAAAACCATGATTGAACTCGGCCACGGCATGGGCCTCATGGTCACCGCCGAGGGCGTAGAAACTGAAGCCGAAAAAGCCACCCTCATCGCCCTGGGCTGCGATGTGATGCAAGGCTACCTAGGCAGCCGCCCTCTGCACGGCGCTGCGCTCCAAGCGTGGTTTGATGGGCTACCGGAGCCAGTGGTGGCTGCTTAGCGCGGTTTTTCTAGCCAAACCGGCCTGCAGCGCCCATATATATTGCGCAAGCTGCTATGCAAATACTAGCAATTGCGCGTTTTCAAACGCCTATGCCAGCCAAGTCCAGCGTGTCTACTGCCGCATTGCGATGGCCACCCTGTTCAGGGCGTTCATGCTGGCAATGGCGAGCGTTAGGTCTGAAATCTCTGCGTCAGAAAAATGAGCGCGCAGCGCGTCGAACTCGGCGTCAGGGGCGTGGGTTTGGGCTATGTGGGTGAGGGTGTCGGCCCACTGCAAGGCGGCGCGTTCGCGTGCATTGAAGCGGGTGCTGGCGTGCCAGCCCGCGAGTGCGTCCACCCTCTCTTGCGCTTCGCCGCGAGCGCGCAAAGCCTTGGCATGCATCTCTAGGCAAAACGCGCAGCCATTGAGCTGCGACACCCGCAGGTATATCAATTCCACCAGCGCCACGCCAAGCGGGCTTTGGGCCAGTGCCTGTTTGGTGTCGCGCATACCTTTGAAACTGGCGGCAGACAGGGTTTGGTAGGGTAGGCGCAGCGCGCCGGCGGTCGCGTTACTCACCATGGCCGCTCCATGCCGCCAGAACCCGTTTGGAAAGCTGCTGCACTGATGGTGCTGCTACCAACACCACCGCACATGCGGCAGGCCAAGCCAGCACAAAGGCATGCCCCCAGGCCTGCCAAAACCGCGCACCCAGACCCACATTGATCCAAGTGACCCAACCCGTCATCAACACCGACATCAGCAAAGACATCAACACCGCAAACACCAGCCTGAACCGCATGGCTTCACTCATCTTGCACTCCTCGTAAAACAAGCTTGTTAGCTTAGATGAATGCGATAAATGAAACTACACTCAATTAATCAATATCAAATTGCATTTTTGGCATCATGCTTGACGACTTAACGCTGTTTGTGCGCATTGTGGAAACTGGCAGCCTGCGCTCTGCGGCTGCCGCGCTGGAGGTTCCCGCCGCCACGGTGACGCGCCGCTTGCAAAAGCTGGAGCATGCGCTGGGCTGCCAGTTGCTACACCGCAGTGCGCGGCGCATGCTGCCCACGCAAGAGGGGCAAAAGTACTACGAGCAATGCCGCCCGCTCTTGCTGGCGCTGCAGCAAACCACGCAATCGCTAGACGCCAACCTCAACCAACTCAGCGGCACGGTGCGGGTGCTGGCGCCTATCAATCTGGCCAACGGCCCTTTTCGTACTTTTTGGAGCAGCTTCATGCTGCGCTACCCTGCCATACGGCTAGAGTTGCAGCTTAGCAACCATAACCAAGACATGCTGGGCACTGGGGCCGACCTGGCCATACGCGCCGGCCAGCAAGCCGACTCCAGTTTTGGCCAGCGCAGGCTAGGCGCGGTGCGCAATGTGTTGACGGCGTCGCCCGGCTACCTGCGCAGCTGCCCCGCGCTGAGCGTGCCCGACGACTTGCAACAGCACCGTCTGATCGTGGCTGAGCCGGCCACCCAGTGGCGTTTTGTGGAGCGCACGAGCGCCGCAGTGCAGACCTTGGTGCCCCAGGGGCACTTTCGCGTGAATGAAATGCAGCTCGCCGTGCACATGGCGTCCAGCGGCATTGGCGTGCTCTACTGCCCGGCCACGCAAGTGGCCGATGCGCTGCAGAGCGGGCAGTTGGTAGAGGTGCTACCCGCATGGCAAGCCGCCACGCGCCCCATCTATGCTCTCTGGCCCCAAAGCCGCCAAATGCCCGCCCGCGTGCGCGTGCTGCTCGACCATCTGGTGGCGTGTGCCGCAGACCAAGCGCTACTCAATGAACCCACCGCACAGCGTTGAGTGGGTATTAGTTTGGGGAAATCGTAGCTTGGCTGTCTGCGCATTGCCTCACCTAGATTTGTAAGCCCTAGGCTTATGCATCTCCCAACCATCCAAGCCTTCATTTGGGGCTTGTGGGCAGCGTGTGGTGCACCGCAAAACCACTTGCCTCCAGCCCAAGCACAATACCCGCTGCCATCTATCCATCGTTCCATGCAGCAAACCCGCATCCTTTTAGAAAAAGCCGCCGCCTCTAGCTTGCCTGACTGGGAGGCCCTAGCGCCGCGTTACCAGTTGGGGGTGTTCGCCAAGGGGGCGGACATTTTTGCGGCGGGGGAGTGGCAGCCTTTTGTGTACGTGGTGCGCCAAGGCATGGTCAAGCTGAGCTACACCAACGACAAGGGTGAGGAGTGGATCAAGTCCTTTATTGGCGAGGGGGACTTTTTTGCCTGCCCCAATGTGTTGATTGCCGGGCGCAAGACCGACTACGCAGCCATTGCGCTAGAGGACAGCCAGATCGAGCAGGTGGACTACGCCACCATGCAACAGCTGATGGCGCAGCACCCCGCCTGGCAGCGCGCGATTCGCCAGCTGCTGGAGTGGCACATCGTGCGCAAAGAGCAGCGCGAGCGCGAGTTGCTCACCATGCGGCCTGACGAGCGCTACCAGTCCTTCCTAGACACCTACCCGGCATTGGCCGAGCGCATTCAGGTGCGTGACGTGGCGCACTACCTGGGCGTCACGCCCGAGGGCTTAAGCCGCATTCGCAAACGCCTGCGGGCTTGATCCATATCAAGCTATTGCTATCGCTGGGTCGCCAATTGATCCGGATCATTTGCGCATTGGCCCAAGGCTGAGAAGCTGCGTGCATGCACTCACCACAGCACCCGCTGTGTCTTGAGATTTGCACTTTGTTGCTTACTTCAGAAATCCCTTGCCATGCACATCATTGACCACACCACCCAACGCGCCAACTTCAAAGCCTACATGCTGGGCGGCGGCATAGGCTCGCTCGCGGCAGCTGCCTTCATGATCCGCGACGCCCAAGTCCTTGGCGCCAACATCACCATCTTGGAAGCCTTGCCCCTGATGGGCGGCAGCTTAGATGGCGCGGGCGACGCCGAGCGCGGCTACTCGCTGCGCGGCGGACGCATGCTCACCACAGACAACTACGAGTGCACCTGGGACTTGTTCAAAACCATCCCGTCCCTTGAGCACGACGGCCAAACCGTGTTTGACGAAACCGTGGCCTTTAACGAAAAGTACAAGGCCCACTCCATGGCCCGTTTGGTGAACCGCCTGCGCGCCAAGATGCCCGTGGAGTCTATGGGCTTCACCATGCATGACCGCGCCGAGTTGCTGGCACTGAGCAACGCCAGCGAAGAA
Source organism: Rhodoferax aquaticus (assembly GCF_006974105.1). Taxonomy (NCBI): domain Bacteria; kingdom Pseudomonadati; phylum Pseudomonadota; class Betaproteobacteria; order Burkholderiales; family Comamonadaceae; genus Rhodoferax; species Rhodoferax aquaticus. Next base: position 4,718,030 of record NZ_CP036282.1, on the reverse strand, counting down.
GCCTTGGGAACCTCCACCATTACCGACTGGCTTTCGCCCGCCTTTTTTGAAACCGAGTTTTGGTACATGTGGGCCACCACGTTTGCCTTTCAGCCTTGGCACAGCGCGGTGGAGTTCAAGCGCTACTTGCACCGCTTCATGCTGGAGTTCTCGCGCATCGAGACCCTGGGTGGCGTCAAACGCACGGTCTACAACCAGTACGACTCCTTTGTGCGCCCGCTGCAAGCGTGGCTGCAAGCGCAAGGTGTGAACTTTGTGGCCGGCTGCAAGGTCACCGACCTAGAGCACACCGAGCAAGACGGCAAGTTTGTCGTCACCGCCATCCAGTGCCAGCGCGCGGGTGCGCAAGAGCGTATTGTGGTGAACGCGGGCGACCTGGTGTTCTTCCAAAACGGCTCGATGACCGATGCGTCTAGCCTAGGCTCTATGCACAGTGCGCCGCCCGCACTCACCAAGCAAGACAGCGGTGGTTGGACCCTGTGGGAAAAGCTGGCGCAAGGCCGCCCCGAGTTTGGCAACCCCGCAGCGTTTAACAGCAGCATTGCCGAGTCCATGTGGGAGTCATTCACCATCACGCTCAAAGACACCGTCTTCTTTGACAAGATGAAGGCCTTCAGCGGCAACGAGCCAGGCACCGGTGGCTTGGTCACCTTCAAAGACTCCAACTGGTTCATGTCCATTGTGCTGGCGCACCAGCCCCACTTTGCTAACCAAGGCGCGGATGTGCAGGTGTTCTGGGGCTACGCCTTGTTCCCAGACCGCATTGGCAACTTTGTGGCCAAGCCCATGAGCGAATGCACGGGCGAAGAGATCTTGCGCGAGCTGTGCGGCCACTTGCGCTTTGACCTGGACGCGGTCGCCAAGGCCAACTGCATCCCTTGCCGTATGCCCTACATCACCAGCATGTTCATGCCCCGCGCCCACAGCGACCGCCCCCTGCCCGTGCCCAAGAACTCCAAGAACCTGGCCTTTGTGAGCCAGTTCGTAGAGATTGCCGACGACGTGGTGTTTACCGTGGAGTACTCGGTGCGCGCTGCGCAAATGGCGGTGTACGAGTTGCTGAACGTAGACCGCGCCGTGCCCGCCATCATCCCGCACGACAAGTCCATCAAGACCCAGTTTGAAGCCTTGGTGAAGGCGTTTAAGTAAACGGCGTGAACGCCCATCCATGCTTTGGAGAAATGCCGGGCTTATCACGACTACGGTTGGGCCTCGGCACCCAGCTTTTGTGTTGTTGATGCGTGAGTGCACGCTGAACTCACGTAAAGAAGCATAGCTGTTGGCCGATAAAGAGCCTGTTCAGGCTGTTTATCGTGTTCTGGCTCGCTACCTTGTGGATGAACAATCCCCTGAACTTGAGTGCCTATGACAACTCTAGTTCAGGGAGATACATTGAAAATAACGACAGTCGTACCGGCGTACAAGCCTCAGTTCTTGAAGTACTTGCTGGCAAGCCTCATGCAGCAGACCGAGCGACCCCACCAAGTGATTTTTTCTGATGACACAGAAGACTTGACGTTTGCCAGGGCTTTGCTGCTTGACCCCTTGAAAACGGCTTTGGCCGACTTAAACGTGAAAGTCGTACAAGGACCACGAAAAGGTGCGGCAGCCAATTGGAGGCACTGCCTCCAGGCCTGGGATGTGCAGACGGAGCTGGTGCATGTTTTGTGCGATGACGACTATTTGTTTCCACAGTTCTATGAGCAGCATCGCAAGGCTCACGAGTCTGGAAGGTTCAGCGCTACGGTCAGCCGCCGCTACTATGCCGACATAGACGGCGTCTGTCTTCAGTGCGCACTGGAGGTCCCCCCAGAAATTGCCAGCGTGGGGTCTCGGTATTTGCGCATAGATGCCGCAACCTTGTTTCCGCTGGTGGTGCCCAGTTGTACCAATTGGCTGGGTGAAGTTTCCAACATGGTGATGCACCGGGAAGCTGCAACCTTGCTTGCCTTTCCAAGTTTTGATGGCATTCCCTTTTCCGGGCTTGAAGACATCGGAAGTGTGTTGTGCGCGTCAGTGCAAGACCCTATTTGCTATATCGCAGAGCACCTAGGTTACTTTCGAATGCATCCCCAACAAAACACGATGCAGTTCACCTCTCGCCCCGTCAAACTGGCGGTACTTGCGTGGGGAGCGTTGGCGGTCATTGGGCGTCAGCGCGGATTGCTGAACCACAAGCATGCCAAGGTGGCGTTAGCGAAATCGCTGTTCATGGCGCAAGAAGTGTTTGCAGCAGATGCTGAGATGAAGCCTTTCATTGACTTGATTCCGGCCGCGTTGGCTGAGCAACCCCAGGCCTTGACTCAGTGGATTGCGCTGTGGAATGGCTTTGCGGCGCAGTCCTGAGGAGTAGTCTCGCTATGTCCACTGGCGAACAGACCGCCCGCTGTGCAAACCTTAGGGTTGCTGCTGGCAAGCCTGTGCGTCAATGGCCAGCGGGTAGCTAGTTGCTAAAGGCCTTGCCCATGGTGAAACTCGACCCGGTTGCGCCCATTCGCTTTGGCCGCGTACAGGGCTTTGTCCGCCGATGCATACATGGCTTCCAGAGTGCCGGCTTGCCCCTGCGGCAGGCTGCTGACGCCAAAGCTGGCGCTGATCCAAAGGTCCTCACCATTGCGTAACTGCAAGGGCGTTTGAGCAAGGCTGGTGCGCAACTTTTCGGCCAGCGCCAGAGCGCCTTGCGCATCGGTGTGGGGCAGCAAAAGCACAAACTCTTCGCCGCCCATGCGCGCCACCACATCTAAGGTGCGCACGCCCGCCAATAGTTTTTTTGCCAGTTGCTGAAGCACCTCATCACCTACGGGGTGGCCGTGGCGGTCGTTGATGCGCTTGAAGTAATCCGCATCCACCATCACCAAGCTGGTGGGGCCAGGTACCCGGGCAACGCGCGCAAGCTCGGCTTGCGCTAAACGGGTGAACTCGCGGCGATTGAGTAGCCCGGTCAGTTCGTCCCGGGTGGAGGTGACGATCAGCTGGTCTTGCCGCATGAAGAGCACCACAAGAACCAGCCCCAGCGCTGCGGTAACGGCAGACATGACCGCGACCTGAACCTCTGTGGAGTGGCTGCGTTCTAGCGACGCGGTGGTTTCGTCATCTAACAATTTGATTTGCCACTCTTTTTGGGCATTGACGGCGTCTAAGAACCGGTTGCGTGCAGGAATGATGGAGGTTTCCAGCAGGTTCACCGCTTCATCAATATGGCCTTGTTCGACCAGGGGTAGCACCTGCTGCGCTGCAGCCCAAAAGGCGTTCTGGGTCACTTGTATGGCGCTATACCGCGCGCGCCCCTCCTCGGATGTGATGTTAAGCCCCACTTCTTGGACCAATTGTTGGGCCTGGGCTTGCAGTTGCCGAATCTCCCCAATGGTGGCTTTGCGCTTGTTGGCGTTCAGCATCAACATGGCGTGGCGGGTTTCTAGAGATGCCCGCAAGATGATGACGGTGAGTGCGCCGACACGTTCATTTTGCGGAATCAGCTTGTCTGTGATGCGTTGCAGGTTGCTGTCGATTACGCTCACGTTGCGCCAAACCGCCAGTGCCTGAAAGAGCGTGATCGCGCACACGACACCAAAGGCAATGATCAGCTTGAGTGGCAGTGTGAGTCGCAATGCGCCCATGGGTGGCCTTTCTGGCATGTGGGCACCACGGGATGAGGACCCGCAGGGATTTTCATCCAAGCCTTGGTAAGAGATCAAGTCTTTGCATGCCCAGCGGGCTACGAACGATGCCTGTTTCAAAATCACGACAAACTCAGGCCAAAGAGGTGCTTGGTCTTCGCAAGGCTTGCCACTAAGATGGTCTTTCTGTCATTCAAGGGCCATTCTTTTGAAGCATCCAACCCCATTGCCCCACCGTGCCGCCTTGCGAGGTGCGCTGCACTTTGCGGTGGTGCTGTGGTGGGCTAGCTGTTCGGTTGGCGTAGGTTGGGCTCAAGCACCGCAACCTTTGTTGCTGGGTACCCCTAGTGCCGAGGGCACGTACGGGGGCAGCTACATACGGCGGGTGTACAAAGAGTGGTTTGCACGGTTGGGCATTGCCATGGACATTCAAATGTTTCCTATGGCACGGTTGACGCTAGAGCTAGACAAAGGCCGCATAGACGGTGACACCGCCCGGGCCCTCGCCTTTGGTGAAAGCCACCCCAAGTTGTTGCGGGTGGGGGAGCCCGTGATGGATGTAGGGCTGGCCTTGTGGGCGACCAACCCTAAAGTTCAAATCGACCGGTTGGAAGACTTGGCCACCTCGGGGTTGACGGTCAGCTATGCGCGAGGCGTACTGATGTGTGAACAATTGCTGCGGCCTTTGGTCCCTCTTGGGCGCTTGGTCGATGTGACCGGCAATGTCAACGCCTTAGAGATGATGTATTTGGGGCGTCTATCGGTTTACTGTGGCGCGGATGTCTCGGTCATCTCGGATGCCCAAGAAAGTTTGCCCAACCGTCCCCCTCCCATCAAGGTGCTAGACATTGGCAAGCCCACGCCTTTGTTTCTCTACTTGCAGCCTAAACACGCTGAACTGGTGGCACCATTGACGAGCACCCTGAAGAAAATGCGTACCGATGGCACCTTGGAGCGCATTCGCAAAGACACGCAGCGCGAATTTCGGTACCCCGGCAACTGACGGAGACAACAGCACTGTGGATAGCACCCCTGATCTGGCTAATTTTCTGCACGAGCTGGGCTCCAACGCCGGGCTGATTGCGTTTTTGGTGGTCATATTTCACGCCTTGACCCATGCATCGACCGCGACACTGGCGCCTCAGCGGCGCATGCGCCCCTACAAACTTGCGCTGCTGGGGGTTTGCTTTGGCCTTGGCACATGGTTGGCAATGTCGAGCCCATTGCCCTTGCAAAAGGGTGTGTTGGTCGATGCCAAAACCGTTGTGTTGGGCTTAGCGGGGGCCTACCTGCCACTGCCCAGTGCCGCCATAGCAGCCGCCATCGCTTTGGCCTACCGAGCTTACTTGGGCGGCTTCGGTATGGAGGCTGGCATGCTGGCTATGGCGGGCGCTACCGTAGTGGGATACGCGTTCAAGCTCGGCAAGACTGCAGTCGTTGCACGGCTTGGGACGCTGGGCTGGCTTTTGGGCCTGGGGGGCGCATTGGCGGGCTTGGGCATTGCATTGCTGCTGGTGCTGCCAACCCCCTTGCGCTGGACGCTCTTGGCCCAACTGTGGCTGCCTGTGAGCGTGATGTTTCCCCTGGGGGTGCTGGTATTCGGCGCACTGTTTGAAGGGGTTGTGCATTTGCAGCGGCGTGAAGAAGAGCTGCGCATCGCGGCGATTGCGTTTGAGTCGCAAGAGGGCATGTTTGTGGCCGACGCCCAATGGCGCATCTTGCGGGTGAATCGCGCGTTTGAGGCCATTACAGGGTACAGCCTCCAACAAGCCTTGGGCCAGCAGCCTGCCACCCTATTGGGTTCTGGGCGGCACAACGCCTATTTCTATGCAGAAATGGCGCAGCAAGTCCGTACCCATGGCACGTGGCAAGGTGAGGTCTGGGACCAGCACATCAGTGGGCGTGAGTACCCGGTCTGGCTCATCATCACGGCAGTCAAAGGCGATGAAGGAAGCCTCACGCACTACGTGGCCACCATGACAGACATCACGCAGCGCAAAGCCAGCGAAGCGCAAATAGCAAAATTGGCGTTTTACGATGCACTCACGCAGCTGCCCAACCGCCGCCTTCTGATGGACCGCCTTGCACAGGCGCAGCTGGTGGGACTTCGCAATGGCCGTAAAGGTGCCTTGCTATTCATCGACCTTGACAACTTCAAGTCACTCAACGACACACAGGGCCACGACAAAGGGGACGCACTGCTCCAACAGGTGGCCTTGCGGTTGCGCGCCACCGTGCGCGAAGCCGATACGGTGGCGCGCTTAGGCGGCGACGAATTTGTGGTCATGCTCGAAGACTTGAGCGAAGACCGCTTAGAAGCCGCCAACGCTGCAGAAATGGTGGGCGTCAAGGTGTTGGCTGCACTCAACCACGAGTATGTGCTGGGTGAGCTGGTGCACCGCAGCACACCGAGCGTTGGCGTGACCTTGTTTGGTGAGCAGGCAGAAAGCACGGACGAGCCGCTCAAGCGCGCCGACCTGGCCATGTACCAGGCCAAAACCGCAGGGCGCAACACACTGCGCTTCTTTGACCCCCAAATGCAAGCGGCCGTCACTGCGCGTGTGGCCATGGAGCAGGGCTTACGCGAGGCATTTGCCCAAGGGCAATTTGTGTTGTTTTACCAACCGCAGGTGAACGTGGATGGCCGAGTGTTTGGCGCGGAGGCCCTGGTGCGCTGGCAGCACCCAGAGCGTGGGCTGGTGCCACCCGGGGAGTTCATTGGGCTGGCAGAAGAAACAGGGCAAATCCTTGCGTTGGGCCATTGGGTGCTAGAAACAGCGTGCTGGCAATTGACCTACTGGGCCCAACAGGCGGACATGGCGCACTTATCGGTGGCGGTGAACGTGACCGCACGTCAGCTGCAGCAACGCGACTTCGTGGAGCAGGTCTTGGCGGTATTGGCCCGCACGGGGGCCAAGCCCTACCGCTTAAAGCTTGAGCTGACCGAAAGCCTCTTGGTCACCAGCGTGGAAGACGCCATAGCAAAAATGGCGGCGCTCAAGGCACGTGGCGTGGGTTTTTCGTTAGATGACTTTGGCACGGGCTACTCTTCACTCGCTTACTTGAAGCGCCTTCCGCTGGAGCAGCTCAAGATTGACCAAAGCTTTGTGCGTGACATATTGGATGACCCCAACGACGCGGCCATTGCAAAAATGGTCATTGCCTTGGCCGAGAACTTGGGGCTGAACGTCATTGCGGAGGGGGTTGAAACACCAACCCAGCGCGCATTCTTGCAAGCCCAGGGGTGTATGAACTACCAAGGTTACTTGTTTAGCCGCCCCATTCCTGTGTCGGATTTTGACGCGTACGTGCGCAGTTGCGTACCCGCTTAGGCGCGAGCGCTCAAGCCATCAAAACAGGTGCTCAGCACCAAGGCAATGATTTCTTCATCGCTGTGCTGGCCGCCTATTTTCAAAAACTCCAACACCGGGTCGCAGGCGCGGGCAAACAGGGTGTACAGCACGGCAATGGCAGGCAGCTTGGCGTTGAGGGCACCGTTGGCTTGGGCCGCTTCAATCCAGGCGCCCAGACGGTCGCTCACATCCATCAGGCCATCCATATAGTCTTTGTGGGCCATGAGGGTGGCGCGCAAGCTAGAGTTTTGGCTGGGCAGCGATGGCATTTCACCTGCGAGTTTGAGGCCCATGGTCCACGCCACCACGGCGCGTAGCTTGTCTTGGGGACTGTCTTGGGCGGGCAAGCCGTCTAAAAACGCCTGTGCGCGCCGCATGACGGACACCATGGCGGCAGCTGCCAGATCCTCTTTGCTGGGGAAATGCTTGTACAGGCTGGCCTTGGCAATGCCCACATCGGCCGCCACTTCGTCCACCGTCATCGCGTCAAAACCCTTGTCGGCCAGTAGCCGATTCACGGTTTGGATGATGGCTTCCTCACGGGCCTGGAGCATTTGCTCTTTGAAAGAGACTTTGATGACGTTGCGGGTAACCATGGAGCGATTGTAGCCGTATTGGTCTAAACATGAATGCAAAGTGCAAAAAAATACTGTACAGTTCAAACATGACTGAAAAGTACAAATCCACTATTTCCGCCTGCGGGGGTGCCGCTTGACCCTCAAAGTTGCCATCGTCGGCTCAGGCATTTCTGGCTTGGCGGCCGCCCACGCCCTCTCGGGCAAAGCCGAAATTACTCTTTACGAAGCCGGCACTTACTTTGGTGGCCACACCCACACGGTGGACGTCACCTTGCCCCAAGGCGGCAGCGGCCCGCGCGCAGCCGAACGCATGACCCACGGTGTAGACACCGGGTTTTTGGTGTTCAACGAGCGCACCTACCCCCACTTGATTGCCTTGCTTGAGCAGCTAGGCGTGGCTACGGCCAAGTCGGATATGTCGTTCTCGGTGCAAGCCGCCCAGAGTGGCGGGCGGGCTTTGGAGTGGAGCGGCTCCAATCTGAGCAGCCTCTTTGCCCAGCGCAGCAACCTGGTGAGCCCCCAGTTTTGGGGCATGTTGCGCGACTTGATGCGCTTTAACGCCATGACCACCCGCATTGCTATGGCGGGCACCGAGGCCGAGCTGGCCCAGCCCTTGGGCGAGTTTTTGAAAGCTAACGGCTTTGGCCAAGCGTTTTGCGACTGGTACTTCTTGCCCATGATGGCCTGCATCTGGAGCTGCCCCACGGCGCAAATGCTGCAGTTCCCGGTCAGCACCATGGTGCGGTTTTGCCATAACCACGGCTTGCTGCAAATCAGCAACCGCCCCCAGTGGTGGACGGTGCAGGGCGGTGCCAAGCACTATGTGGACAAAATTGTGGCGGGCATTGGCCGCAAGCACCTGGCCACGCCAGTGCGCCGCATCAGCCAGCAAACCGCCAGCGAAGGCAAAGCCACCGGCGTGTGCGTGAGCACCGATGCGGGCGCGGCCTACTTCGACAAAGTCATCATCGCCACGCACTCCGACCAAGCTTTGGCCATGTTGGAAGCCCCCACCGCGCAAGAGCGTGCGCTCTTGGGGGCGGTGCGCTACCAGAACAACCGTGCCGTGCTGCACACCGACACCCGCATGCTGCCCACGCGGCGCGTGGCCTGGGCCGCATGGAACTACGAGCGCGCCGCCAGCAGCGCCCAAGAAAACAGCCAGGTGTGCTTGCACTACCTGCTTAACCAGTTGCAGCCCCTGCCTTGGCAAACGCCGGTGGTGGTGTCGCTCAACCCCCTGCGCGAGATAGACCCCGCCACCGTGCTGGGTGACTTTGATTACGCCCACCCCGTGTTTGATTTGGCAGCCGTGGCAGCCCAGAAAAGCATGCATGCACTGCAAGGCGTGCACAGCCGCTACTTCTGCGGCGCGTGGATGGGCTACGGCTTCCATGAAGATGGACTCAAAGCAGGCTTGGCAGCGGCCCAGCGCTTGCTGCAAGACGCGGAGTTAGCGGCATGAGCGTGGCCGCCGCTACTGCGCCACAGGCCTTGATCGGCTTTGGCCAGGTGCGCCACCACCGGCTGCGCCCTGTGGCCAATGCGTTTGCCTACCCCACCTACTTTTTGATGCTGCCCCTGCGCTCACTGAGCGCTGCGGCGTCATCCACTCAGAAGGAAGGCTGGCGCATCAACCAGCGCGGCTTGCTGAGCTTTCATGAAACCGACCATGGCGACGGTCGCACCCCCGCGCAAGGGGGTGCCATTGCGTGGTTGGACGCGCTGCTGCACAGCGAAGGCATTTTTGACGCCACGGGCGAAGCCTGGCTGCACTGCTACCCGCGCGTGCTGGGCTACACCTTCAAGCCGGTGAGCTTTTGGTACTGCCACCGTGCGCCCGAGGACCAAGGCGGCGCACTGCGCGCCATTGTGGTGGAGGTGAACAACACCTTTGGCGAGCGCCACTGCTACCTGCTGGACGCACCGCGCATGGGCGTAGAGCAACGCGCGCGCAAGGTGTTTCACGTCTCGCCGTTTTGCCAGGTACAGGGCTACTACCGCTTTCGCTTTATGCGCACCACCCACCAAGGCCAAGACAAAACCGTGGCCCGCATCGACTACTGCGACGCACCCTCAATGCAAGCGACTGAATCTCCCCCACCCCCCCATGCGGCCAGCGACGTGCTCTTGCAAACCAGTGTGAGTGGCACCTTAGAGCCCATCACGCGCAACAGCCTTCGCCGCGCGCTGTGGCGCTACCCGGCCATGACCTTGGGCGTGGTGGTCCACATCCACTTGCAGGCCCTGCGTTTGTGGCGCAGCGGCGTGCCCTTTTTCAGCAAGCCACAGCCCCCGGCCAGCCTGGTCTCCCGCTAAGCATGGCCCCAACTTTGCAAGTTACAGCTTTTGATCCATCGTCTATTGAATGAGCGCACCATGAACACCGCCACTGCCGCCCCCTACGCCCTGCCTGCCGACGCCCCGGCCGCCGCGCGCAGCGCCTTGCGCCTGCTGCAAAACCTGCGCCATGGCGCACTCACCTTGCAGCTGCCCGACGGCACCCAGCGCCGCTATGGCGAGCACCCGCAACACACCACCTTGCACAGCCCCGACCACCCGGCCGCCAGCATCACCCTGCACAACTGGAACGTGTTTGCCGCAGCCCTGAAGTCGGGCGACATCGGCTTTGCCGAGAGCTACATCGCGGGTGACTGGACCACGCCTGATCTGACCGAACTGCTCAAGGTGTTTGCCGCCAACCGCAAGCAGGTGGAGAGCATGATCTACGGCACCTGGTGGGGCCGTTTGTTCTACCGCATCAAGCACCTGCTCAAGCACAACAGCCGCGCCAACAGCCGCAAAAACATCCACGCCCACTACGACTTGGGCAATGCGTTTTACCGCCTGTGGCTGGACGACACCATGAACTATTCGTCGGCCTGGTTCCAGGGCGACTTGAGCCGCCCCTTGCCCGAGGCGCAAACCGCCAAAGTGGTGCGCGCGCTGGAGATGGCGCAGGTGAAAGCGGGCGACCGCGTGCTGGAAATCGGCTGCGGCTGGGGGGCCTTGGCCGAGCAAGCCACCACCCGCTTTGGCGCCTCCATCGTGGGCGTGACGCTGAGCACCGAGCAGCTGGCCTATGCCAATGCGCGCATGCAAGGCTTGGGTGTGGCCACCGGCCCCCAAGCCACGGCGGACCTGCGTTTGCAAGACTACCGGGACATCAGCGACGCCCCTTTTGACGCCATTTGCTCTATCGAAATGATTGAAGCCGTGGGCCAAGCCTACTGGCCCCAGTACTTTCAGACGGTCGCGCGCCTACTCAAGCCGGGCGGCCGCGCCTGCGTGCAAAGCATTGTGATTGCCGACGACTTGTTTGAGCGCTACCTCAAGTCCACCGACTTTATTCAGCAGTACATCTTTCCGGGCGGCTGCTTGCCCTGCCCCCGCGAGTTTCGCAAGCAGGCGCAAGCCGCCGGGCTGGAGGTGGTGGATGCGTTTGAGTTTGGCCCTGACTACGCCGAAACCCTGCGCCGCTGGCGCGATGCGTTTATGGCCCAGCACGCGCAGGTGCAGGCACTGGGCTTTGACGAGCGCTTTAGCCGCATCTGGCAGTTCTACCTGGCCTACTGCGAGGCGGCGTTTGACATTGGCGACATCAACCTGGTGCAGTTCACGCTGGCAAAGCCTACACTATGAAAACGATAGCTGCTTGCGCTTATTCCATGGGCGATAGAGGCCAATTTGGCCTTGAAAATGCCAGAAGGCACCTGAGCGCTGCTGCGTTGGCCATGGCGCTCGCGGGTGTTGGCGGGCCACTGGCCTATGCCAATACCCTGCCGCAGGAAGTGCGCGTCGCCTTGCCCCTGGCGCAGGCCGCAGGCCAAGCCACCATGACCTTCTGGGGCTTTGACGTCTACACCGCACGCCTGTGGGTGGCCCCCGGTTTTGACGCCGGAGCCTATGCGCGCCATGGCTTTGCGCTGGAGCTGAACTACCTGCGTGCGTTTGACGGTGCCGACATCGCCAGCCGCTCCCTGGTGGAGATGCGCCGCCAAGGCAGCTTTGACCCAGCAACGCAAGCGCGCTGGGAGCAGCAAATGCGCGCCGTGTTCCCCGATGTGAAGGCAGGCGACCGCATTACCGGCGTGCACCAACCCGGCGTGGGCGCCAGCTTTTCATTGAACGGCAAGCCTTTGGGCGAGGTGGCCGACCCTGAGTTTGCGCGCGTGTTCTTTGGCATCTGGCTCTCACCCCAAACCTCAGAGCCTGCTATGCGCTTGGCCTTGTTGGCCAAAGCGTCAGCGGCGCGTCCTTGAGACACAGCACCACGGCATAAGCACCATGCAAGCGCACGCCACACCGTCTATCGCAGACACGCCTGCACCGCAGGGTGGGGTCGCGCCAGCAAGCGCTGCCCTGCGCGTGGCAGACGGTGTGCGTTACGGGCTCTTGGGTTTTCCGCTGGCGTTTTGTGCCCTGCCGCTGTACGTGCTCATGCCCAATCTGTACGCCACGCAGTGGGGCGTGTCCTTGGCGGCCCTGGGCGCAGTGCTTTTGGCCGCCCGCATTTTTGACGCACTGCTAGACCCGCTCTTGGGGCGCTGGTGCGACCATCTCTACGCCCGTTCGCTCGGGGCGGTGCAGGCCATGGGCCGCTGGGCAGCCTTGCTGTTAGCGGTGGGGTTTTGTGCGCTGTTCACACCGGCCGTGCGCGAGAGCGATGCGCTGCTGTGGTGGGCCTTGGGCAGCTTGCTGCTCACCTACCTGGGCTACAGCGCACTGACCGTTGCGCACCATTCTTGGGGTGCCATGCTGGGGGGCGATGCTGTGCGGCGCAGCCACATCGTGGCCTGGCGTGAAGGCATGGGGCTGGTGGGCGTGGTGCTGGCTGCGGTGATTCCCGGTGCGCTGGGTTTGCCTGCCATGCTGTGGGTGTTTGTGGTCGGTTTGGCGCTGGCGTGCTGGGCGTGGAGCTATGCACTGCGACCTGAGCGCCCAGCGCCAGTTGCCGATACCGCTGCTGGCCCCGCCGATCAACCGCTGAGCCTGTGGCACGCGTGGCGTGTGCCTGCCTTTGTGCGCTTGATGGCGGTGTATGTGCCCAATGGCATTGCCAGCGCGGTGCCTGCCACCTTGGTGCTGTTCTTTATCCAAGACCGTTTGCAGGCGGATGCCGCTTGGCAGTCGGCCTGCTTGGCGCTGTATTTTGTGAGCGGGGCTGCGTCGCTGCCGCTGTGGATGCGCGCGGTGCGGCGCTGGGGGCTGGTGCGGTCGTGGGGTTTGGGCATGGTGCTCTCCGTGCTGAGTTTTGCAGGCGCTGGCCTCCTGGGCGCGGGCGACGTGGCGTGGTTTGCGCTGGTGTGCGTGCTCTCGGGCACGGCGCTGGGGAGCGACCTGGCGCTGCCCGGTGCCCTCTTGGCCGGTGTGATTGGCGACGCGGGCCACCAAGGCCGTGGCGAGGGCGTGTACATGGGCTGGTGGAACTTTGCCACCAAGCTCAATCTGGCCTTGGCTGCGGGGCTGGCGCTGCCACTCTTGGGCCTCTTGGGCTACACCCCCGGCGCGCGCGAACCCCATGCGCTGCACATGCTCAGTCTGGCTTATTGCGTTTTGCCACTCGTCCTCAAAGGCATTGCCTTTGCGGCCCTTGCCTGCTTATTGCTCAAGCGGGAGGCATTGCCGCATGCCCGCATTGCTTCGTCCACCCCTACCTGAGAACCACCATGACTGATATTTCTATCGCTTCACACTTGGCTGCTACCGCACCAAGCCCACGTGCCAGGCGTAGCAGCAGCTGGCTGCGCAGGGGCAGCTTGGCGGTGCTGCTGGCGGGCGGCTTGCTCACTGGCTGCAGCACCCCGCAAGTGACGGACTACGCCAAAGAAACGCCGGTGCTTGAACTCAGCGAGTACTTCAACGGCACGCTGGATGCCTATGGTGTGTTCACCGACCGCTCAGGCCAAGTTGTCAAGCGCTTTACGGTGGTGATGAAGTGCACCTGGGTGGGTGACCAAGGCACGCTGGACGAGCTGTTCACCTACTCCGACGGCACGACCCAGCGCCGCGTGTGGCGCTTGACGCGGCACGCCAATGGCCGCTTCACCGGGGTGGCTGACGACGTGGTGGGCACCGCCGAAGGCCAGCAAAGCGGCAACGCCTTTCGCTGGTCCTACACCTTGGCGCTGCCGGTGGATGGCACCGTGTGGAACGTGCAGTTTGATGACTGGATGTACCTCATGAGCGACAAGGTCATGCTTAACAAGGCCGCCATGCGCAAGTGGGGTGTGCACTTGGGCGAAGTCACACTGTCGTTTCACAAGAGATAAATATGCCGCTAGCCCTTATCCCATCAGCGCAAGCAGCTATCGATTTGCTAGCTAGCAGCGCACACCCCCTAAGCGCTGCCGCGCCATGGCCACAGCCCACTCAAAGGCCACTATGTCGCTAAACACCCGCATCACCCAATGGGCCGGGCGTACCGTCTGGCTTATCGGCGCGTCCACCGGCATAGGCCGGGCCACCGCCTCGCAGCTGCATGCGCTGGGGGCCAAGGTCATCGTTTCGGCACGCAGCGCACAGGGGCTGGACGCCTTTGTGAGCGAGCACCCCGGCAGCCAAGCGCTGGCGCTGGATGTGACCGACACCGCCTCAGTGCAAGCCGCTGCGGCGCAAGTGCACGCGCAAGGCGGGCTGGACTGGGTGGTGTACTGCGCGGGCCACTACCGCGAGATGCGGGCCAATGCCATCGACCTGGCCGACGTGCTGCGCCACAACGACGTGAACTACTTAGGCGCCATGCGGGTGCTAGATGCTGTGACGCCTTTGCTGCTAAAGCAGGCCAAGGCCAATTCACTGGGCGGCGTGGCCCAGCGCGGCCACATCAGCCTCATGGCCAGCGTGGCGGGCTACCGGGGCCTGCCCAAGAGCTTGGCCTATGGCCCGACCAAAGCCGCACTCATCAACTTGGCCGAAACGCTGTACCTGGATCTGCACCCGCAAGGCGTGGACGTGTCACTGGTCAACCCAGGCTTTGTCGACACGCCGCTGACGGCGCAAAACGAGTTCACCATGCCCGCCCTGCTCACCCCCGCGCAAGCCGCACAGGCGATTGTGAAAGGCTGGGCACGCGGCGCGTTTGAAATCCACTTCCCCAAGCGATTCACGCTGTGGCTCAAGGTGCTGCGCTGCCTGCCCAACCCCGTGTTCTTTGCGCTGATGCGCAGGGTCAGCCCGCCTGAGGCAGCGTGACCTTGAGAACCGCTTGCCATGCCTCACACCCTAAACCCGCGCCCTCTGACATGACCATTGACACTTCCAGCGATATGCGCACCGCCGTGGCCGCCATCGTCCACGCCTTTGAAACTTTGAGCCCCCAAAGCGTGCAGGCGCTGGGCGACATCTACGCCCCCAACGCCAGCTTCAAAGACCCCTTCAACCACGTGCACGGCCTAGAGGCGGTGAAAGGCATCTTTGCCCACATGTACGAGAGCTTGGAGCAGCCCCACTTTGTAGTGAAAGACCGCGTGGTCGACGGCACGCAATGCTTCTTGACCTGGGAGTTTCGCTTTCGCTTCAAGAACTTCAAACAAGGCGAAGACCAGTGCATCCTAGGCGGCTCCCACCTGCACCTAGACAGCAGCGGCCGCATCACGATGCACCGCGACTACTGGGACGCGGCCGAAGAGTTGTACGAGAAACTGCCGCTGTTGGGGGGACTGATGCGCTGGCTGAAAAGGCGGGCGAATAGTTAGGGCTAAGGTGGCGTATATCGAGACCTACCTCTGTGCCCCCTAGTCATCAACTGGGCGTTGCTTTCAACTCAAGCTTTCCATTGCGAATGGCATCAATGAGTTGATTGATGCTTGGGTCGTTGGGATTTCTAAGCTGGTAGTTCTCAAAGTTTTTCAAAGCCTGTGTCTTGTCACCAAGTGCCAGATGTGTCATTCCTAGAGCGTAAGCAGAATCAGCAACACCAAGGGCCAAAGCCTTGTCCAAGAACGTAAGCGCCTCCTTGGGTTTTCCAATTCCCGCTAAGAAGGATCCGTACAAATAGTTGCCTCGCGGATCAGCCGGTGATGCAGCCAATAGCTTTTGAAAATTGGCATTGGCTTTGGCGGCAGCCCCCTCAATATCGAGATTGTGTCCGAGGCTGTTGAGTTGACCGGCGCGAACAAGAAGCTCTTGGTTCGGAGTGGGGCCGCTGGTCACAATATCCAGCATGCCCGAAAAAGTCTTCACGTCCTGAATCGCGCGCTTTTGGTCCTCTGGAGTATCAAACTTTGGTGGGTAGTTCTTCGCATGCGCTGACAGATCGTTCAGCATTTGATCAAGATACTCGCCTTTGATACTGTATCGCTTTCCCGAAGGTGTTTCAGTGATTTTGAGCAGTTGGACAGGATCGTAGTGCCCATAGGGTTGGGCATTACTTGTGCCGGTGAGCAAGCCAAAAAGCATTGAAAGCAAGAAACTGCGCATGTGTGTCCTTAGTCTGGGCGAGCAGTAGGGATTCTGCATTTTGTGAGTCATTGCGTCATGCATTTGTCATGGTTCAACCAAGTAACTCAAATCACACCGCAGGCAACACCCCCTCAATTGCCACCAAGGTACCCGTTGCTGCGCGCTGGCGTATGGCTTTGGCGGCGGTGTATTCGGGGGAGAAGTAAAAGGCTTTGAGCTGGGCCATGGTGGGGAATTCCAGAATCACTTGCCGCAGGGCTTTGCCCTCGCCTTCTAGCACCTCCACCGCGCCGCCACGCACCAAGTAGCGCCCGCCGTGCGCTGCGATCATGGCGGGCACCTGGGCGCGGTAGGTTTCGTACAGCGCGGGGTCGTGGATTTCAATGTTGCCGTAGATGTAGGCGGCCATGGGCAGACTCTCTTTCTGGGTTGTGAATAGGAGCAGGGTAAATCGGGGCGCAAGGGCTCTATGTTTGTCGTGGCGTCTAGTTCAGCCGAGGGTCGGCGCGCAAGCGCTCTACGGCCAGGTCAATGAATGCACGTACGCGCTGAGGTGCATGCCTACCTTCTCTGTGCACCACATGCACGGGCAATGCGGCGGGCTCGAATTCAGTCAGCACGGTTTTGAGCGTCCCGTTGCGAAAGTGTTCGGCCACTTGGTAGGAGAGCAGGCGCGTCAGGCCAAAGCCGGCTGCTGCTGCGGCCAATGCGGAGTCGTTGGTGGATGTTGTCATTCGCGCCTCCAAGTGAACGCTTTTGATGTCACCGTTTTCCACCAGCTTCCACACAGGGTTTGGCGTCACGCTGCTGGACGAGACGATGGTGTGTGCGTGCAGGTCGTCGGGGACAAGTGGTATGCCGTGCTTGGCAAGGTAGTCGGGTGATGCGCATATCACGCGCCTGACCTGTCCCACCCGAATGGCTTGCATGGAGGAGTCGGGTAGCTCACCAATTCGCACGGCAACGTCCACCCCCTCATCCACGAGGTTGACGATGCGGTCTAGAAACAAGCATGACGCGCTGACGTCAGGGTAGCGGGCCAGGTATTCGGTGATCACCGGGGTCACGTAGAGCCCACCAAACAACACGGGGGCTGAAATGGTCAAGCGCCCTCTGGGCGACGCATGCATGCCACTGACGGATTCATCGGCTTCCAGCATGTCGGCCAAGATGCGCCTACAGTCTTGCACATAGCGTTCACCTGCATCTGTGACCCGAACGGTGCGGGTGGTGCGCGTGAGTAGCCGCAGGCCCAGGTGCTGCTCTAACTCGTTGATAGCCCGGGTCACTGCCGGTGGCGACATACTGAGTTTGCGGGCGGCCCCTGCGAATCCATTGGTGTCCACCACAGCGACGAAGACGTTGATCAGGTGAAAACGGTCCATAAAGTTCCATTGGGTGGCGTAGTGAATTGAGTTTACTGGCGACAGTCATGTTTGCAGGATCTCAATCCAGTTGCCCCATTTGCCAGCCACTCAGGCGTGGGGCAAGTAGTCATTGCCCATGGGCGTGATGCTGCCGTGACGGACCCCCAAGCTCATGTCAAAACTTGGGGCCGCAATCCAAGCATTCTTCGTCACTCGGGCGCGGCAAGCGCAAAGCAGTCTGCAATTGCCGCAGTGCGGTGCGCAGTCCCTCCTCTACCACCGGGTGGTAGAACGGGCTGTCAAGCATTTGCTGCACCGTATCACCGCGCTGCACAGACCAGGCAAGCAAGTGCCCTAAGTGCTCTGCCGCGGGCCCTAGCATTTCTGCGCCAAGGAAGCGACCCGTCCCCACCTCCCCATAGACATGCAAAGCGCCTTGGTTGCGGCCCATCACGCGGCTGCGGCCTTGGTCTGAGAAGGACACGCGCCCGACTTCAAAATCAATGCCCGCAGAGCGCAACTCCGCATGGCTGGCGCCTGCAAGCGCGATTTGCGGTTCGCTGAAGACGACCGCCAAGGGAGCGCGCCGAGGACGCAAGCGCGCATCCGGATAGAGCCCTGCATTGCCACCTGCAATGCGCCCCTCGTCAGCAGCCTCGTGCAATAGGGGACGGTCTTCGTTGACATCTCCCGCTACGAAAATAGGCAGACCGGCGACCTGCGCTGTGTGGCGGTCGTGTATAGGTATTCCCCGGGCGTCGCGCGGCATGCCGGTGTTCTCCAAGCCAAGTTGGTCGACATTGGGCGTGCGTCCGGTGGCAGCGAGCAGCCAATCGAATGCCTCTTCGTGGACATCGCCCGCGCGGTTGCTGGTACGCACGATGACACGGTCGCCTTCGCGTCGGGGCTCAATGTGGGCAAGGTTGACACTCAGTGGCAACTCGTGTGTGAACACCTCTAGCGACAGTGCTTGCAATTCGGGGTCTGTGAGGGGGCCAACCCGCTCGCTGCGCCCATACAGGCGCACGCGAACGCCTAAGCGGTGTAGCGCTTGTGCGAGTTCCAAGCCGATAACGCCCGTGCCCACAACGGCCACAGAGCGTGGCAGATCTTGCCAGTCGAACACGTCGTCATTGATGATCAGCCGCTCCCCCAAGGCCTGTCGCCATGCCTCAGGAACAGCAGGTCGCGACCCTGTTGCGATGACGATGCGTTGCGCACGGACTTGGGTATCTCCGACCTGCAGAGTGTGCTGGTCTATAAACCGGGCATGCCCCAGCATGCGGTGCTCAGCTGGCCAATGCTCCACGGTGTCGACGACGAAGCCCACAAAACGGTCGCGCTCGCTGCGCACCCGCGCCATCACCGCGCGCCCGTCCACGTTGACGCCAGACGCCGATACGCCGAACTGTGGTGCTATCGCCATCATGTGTGCCGCGTCGGCGGCGGCAATCAGCAGTTTGCTGGGCATGCAGCCCACGCGTGCGCAGGTTGTGCCGTAGACACCGCTCTCAATCAACAAGACCCGTGGTGTGTGTTCAAGTGCGGCGCGGTAGGCCGACATGCCGGCCGTGCCAGCACCAATGATGGCAACGTCTGTCTCAACGATGGAGTTGGTGGTCATGGGAATGTCTCCTGGTTCATAAGCCTAAATCGCTCAGGCTTGCGTGGTCGTCGGGCCTGCGTCCCTGGGGCCAGTGGAACTTTCGCTCAGTCTCGGCGATAGGCTTGTCGTTAATGCTGGCAAAGCGCTTGTGCATGAACCCAAGCGCGTCGAATTCCCAGTTCTCATTGCCATAGGAGCGAAACCAGTTCCCTGCGTCGTCGCGCCATTCGTAAGCAAATCGAACTGAAATACGATGCTCATCAAAGGCCCAAAGCTCTTTGATCAGGCGGTAGTCCAGTTCGCGAGCCCACTTGCGTTCGAGCAGCGCTTGAACCTCTTGGCGCCCCACCGGAAACTCAGCCCGGTTGCGCCATTGCGTGTCGACGGTATAGGCCAGGGCAACGCGCTGGGGGTCACGCGTGTTCCAGGCGTCCTCTGCAAGCCGCACCTTCTGCGCCGCGGTCTCGCGGGTGAAAGGTGGCAAAGGTGGGCGTGGTGCGGGTTGGGGTGATGAATTGCTCATGGCAGGTTCCTGGCTGGGGTTTAGTCGGTTGATGGTGGCGTAGCTTTTGCAAGTCACGCATGACGTCTCGCCCGAGCCAAGCGGTGTCTTCGCCAAGCCCATAGGGGATTTCTGAAAAGAATGGCAATGGAAACATGGGGCAGTTCGGAGTGTGGTTTGCGTAGGCCTACAGTTCCAGCTCAATAGCAAGCTCGCTGCCTGAAGCAGGCTTGGCACAGCATAAAAGTACCTCTCCGGCGCCGGGTCGCCATGCGGGAGGCTCTGCGTAGGTCACGACGCCAGATGTCATGCGCGTGGCACACGATCCGCAGTGCCCGGCTCGGCACGAGAACGGTGGGTTCAAGCCTTTTCCTTCGGCAAACTCCAACAGCGTGCCGTGGCCAGGAGTCCATTGCGCTGCGTCACCTGTGCGCTTGAAATGCACGCTCGCTTGTTGTGCCGGTGGCAGCGGCGGTGAGGGGCGTTGAGCGCTTGCATCCGCGCGGCGCTTCAAGGCCGATGGGCCAAAAGCCTCGGCTTGGATGCGCTCATCACGTACGCCTAAGTCACGCAAGCCATCGTACAAACCCTGCATAAAGCCAGAGGGCCCGCAGAGAAAAAATTCATGGTCGTCAAAGGGAAGCATCGACTTCAGTAAATCGATGGTGAGTGGGCCTATGTGGGCACCGGTCGGTGCGCCTTGCGGTGCGCTCAGCACCGTGTGCAAGGCCATGGCGCCCTTGGCGTCTGCTACCAGCCCGAGCAACTCTTTGCCGAAAGCGCGATGTGCTGCATCGCGAGCCACTTGGATGACATGCAGGGGCCGGGTGCGGCGGTTGCGAAAACCTTCAATGACGAGATGGCGTGCAAACGCCACCATCGGCGTAATGCCAACCCCTGCGCCAATCAAGACCGCAGGGCGCCGCAGTTTGTCCTGAATCGTGAACTGGCCCCTAGGGCCCAATGCTTCGATGAGATCGCCTTCTTGAACTCGGTCATGCAACTGGCCCGAGGCTAGCCCTTCGCGCTTGACGCTGATTCGCAGGAGGGATTCGCTGGGGGAATTAGAGATGGTGTACGTGCGATGCAGGTACTCACCTGAGGCTGCTTTCAGACGGATCGGCAAATGCTGGCCTGCCTGAAACGTGGGTGCCGCATGGCCGTCAGCGGGCGTGAGATGGAACGACCGAATCACAGCGCTTTCTTGCACGATGCGACTTACGCGATAGGGGCGCCATGTTTGCGCCAGGGCTTGTGCTTTGTCTTTTGCCTGGGCCTCGGCCCAAGTGCCTGTGAGGACTGAGTTGGGCGAGAGCTCCCGGAAGGACCAGCGCAAGGGCAATGCGTCAGTAAAGCGCCACCCTGACTCCACGTGAAAGCGCCATGCGCGCTCGGCCCCCGCAAAAGCCTTTAGTTCGTCGCCGCTCCATACGACTTCAGCGGTACCGGTGAGCATGAGCAGGTCACCCGTCTCAAAGTCTATGAACACAATGCCAGCGCGTGGGTTCAACTGCAAGTTGCCCAAGGTCATGAAAAAGAAGTTGCCTGTGAAGTCCGGAACGAGCAGGGTGCGCTCGTCCTCTATCTTGACGAAACCGGGTCTACCTCCGCGGTGAGAGACGTCTGCTCCCCGCCCAGTTTGGCTATCGCTAAGGCCTTGCGTGCGCGGGGCATGGGTGGCCACGAACAGTGTGTCAGAGCGGGCGATCAAGGTCTGTGCCTTGGCGTCCAAAGCCTCTAACGCTTCGGTGGCACGTGGCGTGAGGTCCGTCGCTTCACGCACCCACTGAAATTCGCGCCCTTGAATGTACTGAGGGCAATTGCCCACGGACTGATCTACTTCAATACTGAAGCCATGCGTATCTGAGGCAAGCACGTGACCATTGACACGGTTGCGTCGTCGCGTGTGCAGTTCTATACCTAAGAAGCCAAGTTGCGCGTCCGCCGTCAACCCTTCGTTCAACGGGTCTCCCGTCACTGGGCGGGCTTTGAAGCGCAAGTGTTTTGCGTCGCTAGCCTGCACAAACCCAGGCTGTCCAACCAGCACGGATGCCCACGGCCGCCCGGCTGAATCCACCGAGCCCACCAGCATGAACGGCAATTGTTCAAAGAAGCGCTGGTGTTGCTCTGGCATGGCGTCGCGAATCACGCGCTGACCCAGGTCCACCATGCGATCACGAATACCTAAGCGGTCATGGACCGATTGTTCCCCCGCATGGAAGGGATGCTGTGGGCCCGTGTTCGCAATTTGCATAGTCAACTCCGCGTCGCTTTGTGGGATGGGCTTATGCAGCCAGACCTACGGGCGTTTTTTGGAAAGCAACAAAACCGGGCAGCGCTTCAATGCGTGTCAACCAAGCACGTACCTTGGGATAGCTCGACAAGTCCACATTACCTTCTGGGGCCGCACAGACATAGCTGTAGGCCGCAATATCGGCCAAAGTGGCGCTGTTGCCAACCAGGAATTGGCGCGCTGAAAGCTGTGACTCCATCACTTTCAATACAAGGTGCGCGCGGCCAATCACTTCCTCTGGGTTGTACTTGGCGCCAAACACGGTGATCAGACGTGCCGCAGCGGGGCCATATGCCAACTGGCCAGCGGCTACGGATAGCCATGCCTGCACATCGGCTTGGCCTTTGGGATCTGTTGGCAGCCACTTGCGGGCAGCGTCGTATTTCGTAGCCAGGTACACCAAAATGGCGTTGGAGTCGAACAGCATGGTCCCGTGGTCATCCAGCACGGGGACTTGGCCAAAAGGACTGTGTTGAATGAACTCAGGGGTTTTGTGCGCGCCCTTCATCAGGTCGACTTCGACCAATTCGTAGGGAATGCCAAGCAGAGATAAGCCGAGCTGCACACGGTGCGAGTGACCGGACAGTGGATGGCGGTGGAGCTTGATGGACATGGGTGTTTCCTTGGGTTGGTCATGGGTTTGAACAGGCATTCGCGCGAATTGAAGCGAATGGATAGACTGTATTTGTGCTGCCCAAAAACAGGAATATCCTGTGTTGTGAATTCACTATTCCGGTTTATGGAATGATTGCGCGCCCCGGGCTTTTGTGGACACCCAATGACCGGTGTTCGCGAATGGCCATACGCAAGTGGAGCTTGCTATACTTTGAGCGCGCCGATTTGCTACAGCTTGCGGGCGCTTAATAAGTTCAGCTAAAGACGCCAGCCAACCCGGCCTTGCCCTTAGCGATAAGTTAGCAACGCCGGGTTTTTTGTTTTGCACATGAACGCTACGCCACAGACCATGCACTTTGCCGACCGCTTGCCTTTGCAAAGCGGTGCGTCACTGGGCGCCTACCACCTGAGCTACGAGACCTACGGCACGCTCAATGCCGACAAGTCCAACGCTGTGTTGATTTGCCACGCCCTCAATGCCTCGCACCATGTGGCGGGCGTGTACGAGGGGCAAGCCAAAAGCCAGGGCTGGTGGGACAACATGATTGGGCCAGGCAAGTCCTTGGATACCAACCGTTTTTTTGTGATTGGCGTGAACAACCTGGGCTCATGCTTTGGGTCCACCGGCCCCATGCACACCAACCCCGACACCGGCAAGGTGTACGGCGCAGACTTTCCGGTGGTGACCGTGGAAGACTGGGTCAACGCCCAGGCCCGCTTGTTGGATGTGCTGGGCATTCAAACCTTGGCCGCGGTGATGGGCGGCTCCTTGGGCGGCATGCAAGCCTTGAGCTGGACCTTGCAATACCCCGACCGCGTGAAGCACGCTGTAGTGGTGGCCAGCGCGCCCAACCTCACGGCAGAAAACATTGCGTTTAACGAAGTGGCCCGCCGCGCCATCGTGACCGACCCCGACTTTCATGGCGGGCACTTTTACGAGCACGGCACCATTCCCAAACGCGGCCTGCGCATTGCCCGCATGATTGGCCACATCACCTACTTAAGTGATGACGTGATGAACGAAAAGTTTGGCCGGCAACTTAAAACCGCGCTGAAAAAAGGCGAGTTGGGGTCTTATCTGTATTCCACGCAGGATGTGGAGTTCCAGATTGAAAGTTACCTGCGCTACCAAGGCGACAAGTTTGCCGAGTACTTTGACGCGAACACCTATTTGCTCATCACCCGTGCGCTGGACTACTTTGACCCGGCCCGCACCTATGGCGGAAGCTTGAGCCAAGCCTTGGCGCGGGCCACATGCAAGTTTTTGCTGGTGAGCTTCACCACCGACTGGCGCTTTAGCCCCAAGCGCAGCCGCGAGATGGTGAAAGCGCTCTTGGACAACAAGCGCGACGTGAGTTACGCCGAGATCGATGCGCCCCACGGCCACGATGCCTTTTTGCTCGATGACGCCCGTTATATGGGCGTAGTCAGCTCTTATTTTGATAGTGTTCATCGCAGTCTGGAGGTCACAGCATGAGCGATTCCTCCATCATGCATGCGCTGGCCGAACTGGTGCCACACGGCGCGCGGGTGCTAGACCTGGGTTGCGGCGACGGCGCCATGCTGGACCACCTGCAGCGCACCCGTGGCTGCACGGGCTATGGCGTAGAGATTGCCGATGCCAATGTGCTGGCCTGCGTCAAGCGCGGTGTCAACGTGATCCAACTCAATTTGGATGAAGGCTTGGCCATGTTCGACGACGCCAGCTTTGACGTGGTGCTGCAAATCGACACCCTGCAACACTTGCGCAATGCCGAAGTCATGCTGCGCGAAACCGTGCGGGTGGGGCGGATGGGCATTGTGGCTTTTCCCAACTTTGCGCATTGGCCCAACCGCTTGAGCGTGCTCAAAGGCCGCATGCCGGTGACCCGCCGCTTGCCTTACCAGTGGTACGACACACCCAATATCCGCGTGGGCACCCATGCCGATTTGGCCGTGCTGGCCCAGAAAAATGGCCTCAAAGTGGTCGATAGCTTTGGTGTGCAAAACGGCCGCACCGTGCGCTTTGCGCCCAATTTGCGGGCAGGCACCTCGGTGTACCAACTGGCGCGCTAAAGCGCGCTGCAGAGCCTGTACGCACCATGCCCCGGTTTTGCGCCAATCTGTCGTTTCTGTACACCGAGCTGCCCTTTTTGGACCGCTTTGCCGCTGCGGCCCGAGACGGGTTTGCCGGTGTGGAGTATTTCTTTCCGTACGGCCACGCCCCACAAGACATTGCCCAGCGCTTGGCCGACAACGGCTTGGTGCAGGTGCTGTTCAACGCACCGGTAGCAGGGCCCGATAGCGCAGCCAACCAAGCCGCGTGGGACGCGGGCGCGCGTGGCTTGGCCTGTGTACCAGGGCGCGAGGCTGAGTTTCAAACGACCGTGCGCTTGGCATTGGAATACGCCCAAGCGCTGCAGTGCACCCAATTGCATGTGCTGGCAGGCGTGGTGCCCAGTGCCCATGCGGCTGACTTGGCTGCGGTGCACGCCACGTATCGCAGTAATTTGCGCTGGGCCTGTGCGCAGGCCGCTGCTCACGGTGTGCAGCTGTTGATTGAGCCCATCAACACCCGCGACATGCCCGGCTACTACCTGACCCGCCAGGACCAAGCCCACGCCATCTTGGCTGAGGTGGGGGCAGCTAATCTGCACGTGCAGATGGACCTGTACCACTGCCAAATCATGGAAGGTGACGTCACCACCAAGCTGCGCAGCTATGTGCCCACGGGGCGCGTGGGCCATGTTCAAATTGCCTCCGTGCCCATGCGCCAAGAGCCGGACCAAGGCGAGCTGAACTACCCTTTTGTGTTGGCGGAGCTGGATCGCTTGGCTTACCGCGGCTGGGTAGGGTGTGAATACAGGCCACGCCTAGGGGCGCACAATGGGGCCACGCAAGCAGGCTTGGCCTGGATGCAGGCTTACCGCAAACCCGCGTCAACGATTTCTTAACAAGTCGGCCCTGCGCCACTGCGGAACTAGCCCGCCCAGTGGCATGATGCAGGATTTTGCTTTTGGCTACAAAAGGACAAACACAATGAACGCACGAATTCCCGCCCATGCGCTGAATGACCAAGCCACCCTGGACCAGGTGAGCCAGAAGTGGGACAGCGACATTGTTCACCGCTTGGAGGAATACATCCAAGTGCCTGCCAAGTCCCCCATGTTTGACGCCGACTGGGCAGCCCATGGCTACCTGAACACCGTGGTGCGCTCCACCGCCGCGTGGATTGAGGCGCAAAAGGTTAGCGGCTTGACGCTGGAAGTGATTCAGATCGAAGGGCGCACGCCGGTTTTGTTTTTTGAAGTGCCCGCCACCAAGGTGGACTCCACCCAAACCGTGCTGATGTATGGCCACTTGGACAAGCAGCCCGAGTTTTCAGGCTGGCGCAGCGATTTGGGGCCATGGACACCCAAGTACGAAGACGGCCGCTTGTACGGCCGGGGCGGTGCAGACGATGGTTACGCCGCCTATGCCGCCATTGCGGCCATTCAGTCGCTCAAGAGCCAAAACGTGCCGCACCCCCGCATCGTGGGGCTGATCGAAACCTGCGAAGAAAGCGGCTCTTACGACTTGCTGCCCTATGTCGATGCGCTCAAGCCCCGTTTGGGCGATGTGAGTTTGGTGGTGTGCCTGGACTCTGGCGCTGGCAACTACGACCAACTCTGGCTCACCAGCAGCTTGCGTGGCCAGGCCACAGGTGTGTTGCGCGTAGAAATTTTGACCGAAGGCGTGCACTCCGGCGACGCCAGTGGCTTGGTGCCATCGAGCTTTCGCATCATGCGCCAGGTCTTGGACCGTTTGGAAGACAGTGCCACCGGGCGTTTGCTGCCCGCCAGCTTCCACTGCGAAGTGCCCGCCGACCGCTTGCAACAAGCCCAAGCCACGGCGGCCATTTTGGGTGAAGAGCTGTACAAGCGCTTCCCCTGGGCGCACTACGACTGCGGTGGTGCCACCCAGTTCGCCTTGCCCACCACGACAGATCCGCTGCAAGCGCTGTTAAACCGCACATGGCGCCCCACCTTGAGCGTGACCGGTGTGGACGGCATGCCGGACTTGAAGAATGCGGGCAACGTGCTGCGCCCCTACACCGCGTTCAAGATCAGCCTGCGTTTGCCACCCCTGGTGGAGGCCGCAGGTGCGGTGCAAGAACTCAAAGCGCTGCTTGAAGACAATGCACCCTACCAAGCCAAGGTGACATTTGAAAACGCAGCGGGCAATACCGGCTGGAATGCACCCAGCACCGCACCTTGGTTTGAGGCGGCGCTCAATGGCGCATCACAAGCCCACTTTGGCGCATCTTGCGGCTACATTGGTCAAGGTGGCACCATTCCGCTGATGAACATGTTGTCCAAGGGCTTTCCCAAGGCGCAGATGATGGTGTGTGGCGTGCTCGGCCCTAAGAGCAACGCCCATGGCCCCAACGAGTTTTTGCATGTACCCTACGCCAAGAAGTTGACCGCCGCGGTTGCGCACGTCATCGCGGCCTGCCCCTAAACCTACCGAGCGCCCCACGCCATGACCGATTCCACCCTCTCTGCACTGATTGCCAGCACCGGCGACCACGTCGCGGTGCAAGACTGGCCCTTGGATGACGATGTTCCTATGCGGGGCGTGGTACTCATCGTCCACGGCCTGGGGGAGCATGGCGGGCGCTACAACCATGTGGCGCGCAAACTCAATAGCTGGGGTTTTGCCGTGCGCGCCCATGACCACTACGGCCATGGCGAGTCTGCCGGTGTGCGTGGCGGCTTGCCAGACAAAAAGCGCCTCATTAGCGACTTGGCCGATGTGGTGGCCACCACCCGTGGCCGCATGCCCCGCAACACGCCTTTGATTTTGTTGGGACACAGCTTGGGCGGCTTGGTAGCCGCCCAGTTTGTGGCGCTGCGCATGCGCCCCATCGACGCCTTGGTCTTGTCGTCTCCCGCGTTTGACCCGGGCTTGAGTGCGTTTCAAAAGCTGCTCTTGGCGGTGTTGCCGCGCATTGCGCCTAATTTGCGCGTGGGCAATGGCGTGAAGCCGCAGTACCTCTCGCACGACCCGGCCGTGGTGAGTGCCTACAAAAAAGACCACTGGGTCCACGACCGCATATCGGCGCGCTTGGCCCGCTACATTGCGGACACGGGGCCCAAGACGGTGGCCATGGCCAAGCACTGGAAGGTGCCTACCCTGCTCATGTACGCAGGCGATGACCGCTTGGTCAACCCAGCAGGCAGCCGCGCCTTTGCGGCTGCGGCGCCTAAGTCACTGGTGCAGACGGTGTGCTTTGACAAGCTTTACCACGAGATTTTCAACGAGCAAGACGCAACGCCCGTGTTCGACACGCTAAAGATGTGGCTGGACGCACACGTTGCTAGCGTGGGTTTGTAAGCACGGCCAGCCGCGCCTAAACGCGGTCTGGTGCGGGCTTAGGCCAGCACGGAGTCTGCACTCACATAGCCCAAGCCCAGCGCATGGGCAACCGCTTCGTAGGTAACTTTGCCCTCGGCCACGTTGAGGCCGTTTTTCAGGTGGGGGTTGTCTTGCAGCGCGCGCTTCCAGCCCTTGTCTGCCAAAGCCACGGCATGCGCGATGGTGGCATTGTTCAGGGCAAAGGTGGAGGTGCGGGCCACGGCGCCCGGCATGTTGGCCACGCAGTAGTGCACCACGCCGTCCACCACAAACGTGGGGTCTGCATGGGTGGTCGCGTGTGAGGTTTCAAAGCAGCCGCCTTGGTCAATCGCCACGTCTACCACCACAGCGCCCGGCTTCATGCGCGCGACCATGCTGCGGGTTACCAACTTGGGCGCAGCAGCACCGGGAATGAGTACCCCGCCAATCACCACCTCGGCATCTAGCACTGCGTCTTCCACACTTTGGGCGCTGGAGTACAGCGTGTGGATGCGGTTGCCAAACACCAAATCCAACTGGCGAAGGCGGTCTACGTTTTTGTCCAGCACGGTCACCTTGGCACCCATGCCCACAGCCACCTGCAAGGCGTGCGTGCCCACCACGCCGCCGCCCAAAATCACCACATGGCCTGCTGGCACGCCGGGTACACCGCCGAGGAGCACGCCCATGCCACCCTTGGACTTTTCAAGGTGCGCCGCAGCCGCCTGCACCGCCATGCGGCCCGCCACTTCGCTCATAGGGGCCAAGAGGGGAAGCCCGCCACCGGGGCCGGTAATGGTTTCGTAGGCAATGCAAATGGCCCCAGATTTGACCAAGGCCGCCGTTTGCTCGGGGTCGGGTGCCAGGTGCAAATAGGTGTACAGAATTTGCCCGGGGCGCAGCATGGCGCACTCTTGGGGCTGCGGCTCTTTGACCTTGACCACCATGTCTGCCTGGGCAAACACAGTGGCTGCATCGGCCACGATCTGCGCGCCCGCCGCTTGGTACTGTGCATCCGCCAAACCGATGGCGGCCCCCGCCCCGGCCTGCACCAGCACCTGGTGCCCGTGGGCGACTAGCTCGCGCACGCTCGCAGGCGTGAGCCCTACGCGGTATTCATGGTTCTTGATCTCTTTGGGTAGTCCGATACGCATGGTGTCTCCTGTTTTGGTGTTGTAGGAATGCGCAGTGTGTTCCTGACCCACAGGAATGAAAACAGAGATCAGTGCGTCAGCGGCAGTATTCGATTGGCTAATGCCTTTCGGGCACAAACATGGCAAAAAGTGGCTATTGCGCCCATGGGTATTGCCCAAGCAGCTATCAAATAAGAAGCAAAAAAGGGGATGCAATGGCATCCCCTTTTGTGATTTGCTTGGAACGTTCAGCCTGCACGCTCCTAGGGCTCACGCCACGGCCGGTTCCTGCTGCGTCGTGCAATGGATTCCACCACCCCCAGCGGCGACGCCGTCGACGTTGAGCTGCACGACCTCGCGCGTAGGAAAGAGGTCTTTGAGCGTGTCGCGCGCGTTGGCATCGGCAGCGCGGTCACCAAATTGGGGTGCAATGACCGCGCCATTGCACACGTAGAAGTTGATGTAGCCCGCTGCGAAGTCCTTGCCCGCGTAGTGTTCACGCACGGTTGTGGGCGCTTCCATCACGACCACTTCCAGTGGCTTGCCTCGCGCGTCTGTCATCTCGCGCAGCATGGCTAAATGCCGCGTAGTCACCGCATGGTCGTAGGAGTCTGGGTCTGGGTCATAGCCCGCGAGAACCACGCCTGGGGATGCAAAGCGTGCGTAGAAATCGGTGTGGCCGTCGGTGATGTCTTTCCCCTTGATGCCCGGTAACCAGAGAATCTTTTCCAGCCCCAGAAGGCGCTTGAGTTCAGCCTCGCAGGCGGCTTTTGAAACGCCAGGGTTGCGGTTGGCATTGAGCACGCAGCTCTCGGTGATGATGGCCGTGCCGTGTCCATCTACCTCGATGCCGCCCCCTTCTAGGACCAAGCTGGTGCGCATGCGTTGCGCGCCTGCTCGGCCTGCAACGAAGGCGGCTACCTTGGCGTCGTGTGTGTGCTTCTGCTTCTTGCCCCAGCCATTGAAATTGAAGTCGACTGCCGCCTTCTTGCCTTGCGCGTTGGTCACGAATACGGGCCCTGAGTCGCGCATCCAGAAGTCATCCACCATTTGTTCGACCAGTTCGACGCGCGATCCCTTCAACAGGGAGGTCGCCTTAGCCATATCGCTGGGGCGCACCAGCATTGACACGGGCTCGAATCGGGCAATCGCCATGGCGATGTTGGCCAAGTCTTGTTGTACAACGGGCAACAGCTCTGCACCCCAAATGTCAAGTTGCGCACCAAAGGCCATCCACGTTCGCGCGTGCGGCTCTCCTTCGTCGGGCATTCGCCAAGCGGCTGTGGCGGGCGTGTTCGCCAAGCTCGGCAGCGCCTGCGTCATGGCCATGGATAAACCTGCGAGCGATTGGAGTGTTCTGCGGCGGTTGAGCATTTTTGTCACTTAGCTTTCTTGAAAGCTACGAAGGCTTGCTGCATGCTGCTGCGCGCTTCCGCGCTGAGCGCGCCAGTGAAAATGAGTCGTTTGATTGCTTCTTCGCTCATATTGATGCTCCTGTTCTGCTGCACATCGGGTGTGAGCAACGCTGCGGCCGCGGTGTTGCCCGTAGGGTAGTTAAACCCATTGGTCATGGCCGCAGCGTACTCTGGGCGCAGATAGAAGTCCACAAAAGCCATTGCGTTTTTCACATGCTTGGCT
Organism: Rhodoferax aquaticus; assembly: GCF_006974105.1. Classification (NCBI taxonomy): domain Bacteria; kingdom Pseudomonadati; phylum Pseudomonadota; class Betaproteobacteria; order Burkholderiales; family Comamonadaceae; genus Rhodoferax; species Rhodoferax aquaticus. The sequence continues at coordinate 4,687,570 of NZ_CP036282.1, read as the reverse complement.
TCTTTAAGAATGCCCATGGCGTCATAGAAAAAAATGCCACCGGTTCGGGGAATCAGTGCCTCGATGACATCGTTGGAGCCGTTCTCTTTGATTCTGGAAGCCGCCATATTGATTTCGCTGGACCAACCGATCGCGACGCACGCTTTGCCGCTGGCCAGGTCGTCAATCATGCCGCTCGAAAACATCCGTATGTCGGGGCGTACTTTGGCCAGCATGTCCGTTGCGGCCTGTAAATCCGCTGCATCGGCTGAGCTGGGGTTCTTCCCGACATGGTGTAGCGCCAGCGGGATCACGTCGGTCGAAGAGTCTTGAAAGGCAATGCCGCAAGCCTTGAGCTTGCGGGTGTAGACGGGGTTGAAGACAAGGTCCCACGCGTTCTCTGGCATGGGCAAGCCGCCTAGGGCTTTTTGGGCTTTGCTTGTGTTGATGCCCACCGTTGTGAAACCCCATGCCCATGGGATCAAATGGCGATTGCCCGGGTCATCCAGTGCCAGCTTGGCCATCAGGTGCTTGTCCAAGTTTCCGTACCGGGTCAACTTGCCAGTTTCCAAGGCTTGCATGATGCCCCCTGCAACTTGCTGCTTGGCAAACACGTTCCCTGTGACCGCAATGTCATAGCCCGTGTTGCCTGCAGCGACCTTGGCGTGCATGGCCTCGTTGCTTTCGTAGGTGTCGTAATTGACCTTGATGCCAGTCTCCTTCTCGAAAGCTGCAATCGTTTCTGGCGGTATGTAGTCGGGCCAGTTGTAGATGTTCAGCACCTTCTCTGCGTCTAAGGCTAGAGGCGGTGCGGCCGTATCCATGGGTGCCACGGTGGTGGACGATGGTGCGGGTGCAGGTGAGCAGGCGCTCAGCAGGGCGGCCATTGCCCCTATGCACAGAATGGGGGAGAGTTGCATGAAAAATTCCTTTGTGTCAAAACCACGGCGTCAGCAAGCGAGCACGCCATCGCTGGTTAGCAGCGTGCGGTACATGGCAGGTCGCCGGTCACGGAAAAATCCCCAGCTTTGGCGGTCGGCGCGCATGGCATCAAGGTCCAGTGTCTGGATCAATATGGCTTCTTCCGTCCGCCCTGCTTCCTGCAGCTTGGCGCCCGTGTGGTCGGTGATGAAGCTGCTGCCATAGAAGGTGCTGGTGAGCGGCGCTTGCTGTGCGTTGCCATTGCCCAGCCCCGTCTCCGTACCAATGCGGTTGGCCGCTACCACCGGCACCATATTGGCGGCTGCGTGGCCCTGCATAGTGCGCTGCCAGTGGCCGCTAGAGTCATAGGCGGGGTCCCAGGGCTCGGAGCCGATGATGGTGGGAAAGCACAAGACCTCTGCGCCCATCAGCGCCAAGCTGCGTGCGGTCTCGGGAAACCACTGGTCCCAGCAAATGCCGATGCCGATGCGCCCAACCTGGGTGTCCCACACCTTAAAGCCGGTGTCACCGGGTGCAAAGTAAAACTTTTCTGTGTAGCCGGTTCCGTCGGGAATGTGGGTTTTGCGGTAACGCCCAAGTACCCGCCCGTCCGCGTCGGCCACGGCCACACTGTTGTAGGCCACGTTCCCTGCGCGCTCGAAGAAGCCAATGGGGATCACCACTTTGAGCTCAGCCGCGAGGCGGGCAAAATGTGCAATGCCCGTGTGGCCTTCAAACGGCTCAGCCAGCGCCAAGTGCTGGCCGTTTTGGTCGATGCAAAAGTACGGCGACATGAACAACTCCGGGCAAAGCACCAGCTGTGCACCACCGCTAGCAGCCTCTCGGATCAGCCGCTCGGCTCGCGCCATGTTGTCTTGTAGGTTCCAGCTTCCAGAGGCCATTTGGACGGCGGCAACCGTTAGTTTTCGGGTCATGGGTGCGCTCCGGGTGAAGACCTTGAAATGCAGGCAGGTTGTTGTTGGGTCGAGCAGTGCAAGCTACCGCCGCCCATCGAAATGGCGGTCACGGGCAACAACTCCACGGCTCGCCCGGGGAAGGCTTGGGCAAACACTTTGCGTGCAGCGTCGTCCTCAGGCACGCCGAAAGCGGTGGACACCACTGCGCCATTGAGCAGCACGTAGTTGGCATAGCAGTCGCAATAGCGTTCGGAGCCAAACCGCTCGCTCACGATAGGGGAGGGAAGTTCCAAAAACTCGAAGTGTCGACCGGCAGCATCGGTCGCAAGCGCCAACGCGCGGCGGTTTTCTCGCATCACGCGGAAATACTCGCCCTGGTCGGGGGACGCCGACTGCACCAAGACACGCCCTTGGCCGATGAACGACGCGATGCCGTCCACATGCCCGTTGGTTTCTACTTCGCCAGGGTTGCCTGGCAGCCAAATGACTTTGCGGACACCCAGCATGCGGCCTAGTTCTTCCTCAATCTCCCGGCGATTCATGTGGGGGTTGCGGTTGGGGTGCAACAGGCAAGACTCGGTTGTTAACAGCGTGCCCTGTCCGTCCACGTAAAACGACCCCCCCTCTAGCACCATGGCGGAGTTGACGATCCGTACCCCTGCGGTGCGCGCCATGTCTTGCGCCAGCTGTTGGCAGCCATCGTGTGGTTGGTACTTTTCGCCCCATGCATTGAAACGGAACACCGCCGCAAGCAAGGAGCCATCTTTGCCACGCAGGAAGACAGGCCCACAATCGCGGATCCAATTGTCCTCAGCCGCCACTTCGACCACTTCTACCGTGGGTCCACACAGGCGCCGTGCTTGCTCGGCCCTGGAGTGGTGGGCGGTGACTTTGCAGGGTTGGTAGCGGGCAAAGGTTTGGGCTGCTAAAGCAAACTCTTGTTCAACCCGCGGGTAATGCGCACCCCACAAGGTTTCCCGGTCCTGTAGCACTGGCCAGCCCAACCACATGGCGGCCATGGGTTCCCATTCAGCGGGCATGTGGTAGCCCTGCAGACGGGCATCGAATCGACGCATAAAGCACTTCCAAAGTTGATGTGCTGCGAGTCTAAAAAGCATCAGATACAAATAAAAGCGAAGTTTTTTGCCTTTATTGATCAATAATTTTCATATGTTGCTGCCACGTGTTCCCTCCATGAAGTTGTTGATCGGCTTTGAAGCGGCCGCTCGCTTGGGCAATTTTTCTCGCGCTGCCGATGAACTGGCCCTCTCGCAAAGTGCGATCAGCCATCAAATTCAGTTGCTCGAAGCCCAGCTCGGCCAGCCGGTGTTTCGGCGCATTGGCCGGGGGGTGGAGTTGACCGTGGCTGGCAAAATTTTGCTCAGCAGCGTGCAAGGGGCCATCAACACACTGCGCAATGGCATGGGCCGTATCAACAGCTACCAAGATGAAGGCTTGGTGGTGTTGGTGTGTCCGGCGCCGCTCATGCATGGTTGGTTGCAAGCGCGCATGGTGCGGCTAATGGCCGACCTACCCGGTCTATGTCCCTTGTTGTCGACCGACGTTACAGCCCGCTATGTGGATGAGATTGATGTGGACATTTCCATTAGCGAACGCCCTCTCGCCCAGAGTGGACTCAAGGAGTCACCCCTGATGACTGATAGCTGGGTGATGGTCGCATCTACCGCACTGTTACCGAGCTTGGAAGGCGTTGCAGTTGATCAGCACCATGCGCATGTGGGGCTGGTTTGCATGGAAGATGCATTCACGGGCCAAGCAACGGCGGATGTGTTTCGCGAACATCTGCACCGCTTTCGCAAAAGAGTCATCTACGACGACGAACGCCTGCTGTTAGACGCAGCCCAGCGCGGACTAGGGCTGGCCTTCTTGCCACGTTCGCTTGCCCAAGAAGCGATGGATGAGGGGCGATTGCATGCGCTTGACGGGTACCCAGTGGTACCTGGCAAGACGTGGTGGATTTCTCGGCGGGCCGACGAACCGCGCAGCGAGCGCATTACCCAAATGCATGACTGGCTGCTTCGGGAGGGGCAAGCTGCGTCCTGAGAAGCCTTCAGATAAAGGCTGAAACGAGGATGCCGCCAAAAGCCGCGCCCAATCCCACCATGTACATCTTGAGCGTGACACGGTAGTGGGCCAAGGCGTCTTCCTGCGGCACGCTGGGCTGAAGCATGCGAAACAGCGCAGCGAACAGCAGCAGTGAGCCTACAAAACAGCCCACAAATACCACCCAGTCTGACCATGTGCGCAATGCGAAATCTGGCTCCGTCACCCATTGGCCTAAAAAGCCCACGATAAAGCCGAGGATCACGCCCAGTGAAGTCACAACGGGTTGGCGGTAGTCTTTGAGTTCGAAGGCCTGTGGGCTCATGGTGCTTTCTCCAAGGTGGATGGGGCGGTAGCGTGTGCGTCATGCATTTGCGACCGCTCCATGTTTTATCGATCTATTGCGCGGCTCATGCCCCGGTGGGCGATTCAGGTGTGGGATAGCCCGGGATATCGCGCAGGGCAGGGTAGCCGCTGATGGCGTGGGCGGCGAGCTTGCCGCCCATGACGGCACCTTCTACGCTCCCTACGTTCAGGCCGGTGTAGATCCAGTCGCCTGCGATGGCGAGGTTGCTAAAACCGCTGCCCCAGGCTTTGAGACGCGCGGCTGTGCTGCCGGGAGGGGATGTCACATAGCTCTCGGTGGGGTCGATGTTGGCGCGCCAGAATTGTTGGTTAAAGCGCTGCACGCCCAAGCCCGCGTTGGCATCGTCATAGCCTTGTAGCAGGCTAAAGTCCAGGCCCACGGGGTCGCCGGGAGGGCTGATCACGTTGGTGGTGGACTTGGGCAGCAGGGGCCCCATGCTGGCTTGCAGGTACTGGATGCACTGGGCCTTGACGCGGGCGTGGGCGCGCGCTGGGTAGTCGGTGTCGGTGAACGGCGGGGGCGCTTCGTACTCGGCCATGGCACCGCTGAAGTACCACAGCGATTTAGGTTCTTGGTCAGCGGGCCAGCTCTCCCAGGGCAGCAAGTGGGTGAAGTCCACCTGGCCGTCCAAGGGGTTGAGGTAGGTCGCACCGATCACGGTGTCGTGGGGGTTTTTGAACTCGATGTCCCAGCCCAGTTCGGTGGTGCTGCGGTTCATCCACAGTTGCATGGTTTGCGTTTGCACGGTGGTGACTTTGTCCACCATGTTTTGCCACTCAGGCTTGGCCGCCAACAGCTCTTTGCACAGGTAAGGCACTGCGCCTATGGAGATGGCGAACACAATTTGGTCAAAGTCTTGGCCAGCGACCAACTGGCGTTTGGCGACAGGCTGCCAGCCATTCCAGTAGGACTCCAAATCCACCTTGCCCGCCTTGAGTGCGTCGCCCTGCACAAGCTGGTCGAACATGGGCGTGGCGGGCCATGAAGGCAGACCTTTGACCATGAACAGCGGCTCGTACACCGCCTGCGGGTTCTTCAACGTGGCTTGCACGTCAAAGTTGATGGTGGCCACCGAGCCTTTGTCGGCGCTCAGGCCCAAGGACTCGACCTTGTGGAAGAACTCAAACTTCACACCGCGTTTGCGCAGCACTTCGTACAAAGGCGCAATGATGGTCTCGCCCGTGCCTGCCTCAAACAGCCACGCGAATGCACCCATATAGGCAAAGCTGCGTATCGTCCAGTGCAAGTAGCAGCCCGCGCCCATGAGCGCAGTGCGTGCGGTGTCGCCTTGGGGGTATTGGTACGACAGGTTGACGGTGTTGAGCGCCATCGGCGACGAGGCCACCATGACGGAAGCGCCGTGGCGGATCAACCAGTCGCTGAAGTTCTCATCGTCCAAGTGGTCAAAGCCTTTGGTGGCCACTTCGTCCTTGATGCATCCACGGATGATGGCCAGCAGGTACTCCCCCACGATGAGCAGGCGGCGAATCTCGGTGTTGTCGTCCAGCAGGTCCACCGCAGTGTCGCGAACCCAATCCCAGGCTTTTTCCAAAGCGTGGCTGACGCCGGATTCTTCCTCATGCAGATTGGTCTTCGCTTTTTCGATGCTGCTCAGCGTGTGTTTGATCACTTGGCGGCCCACGGCCCACTTGGCTTTGTCCAACAGCCCTTGCGCGCCGTGTGCCGCTTCATGGTGGTCGAACAAGCCTTCTAGCACCGCAGCGGTGGATGCAATCCAATGTTCTACAGAGCGCAGCTTGTCCAATGACGCGGGGTCGCTGGGCAACAAGCTGTTGGTGGGCGAGGTAAACGGCCAACGGATCATCTTGCCGTCGATGTACTCCCACATCAAGACAAAACTCTCGGGCTTAAACGCCTCTTCAAAAGTGGCCAAGGGCTGGCCCGGTGCGCGGCCCAGGGCGGCATAGCAGTCGCGCATCATGGGCAAGGCGTTGTAGTAGCTGCCCAAGAAACCGTGGATGCCGTGCTCTTCAATACGGTCATTGGGCCCACGGGCGGTGGCGCACTTGCCGCCCAAACGCCAACCCATTTGGTACAGCGTGATGTCTAGGGAGTCTTGCCACTGGGGCTGGCTGCTTAGTTCGAACGCGGTGGCGAGTGCCGAAATGCCGCCACCAAGAATGGCAACTTTGCGTTTGGCGTTGCTGCTGGGCAGTGTCGTAGGGTCTTGGGCCATGCAGGGTCTCTCTCTTTTTGGGTTGGTTGGGAGGTCAGGACCGCCTCCTTTAAGCCCGAAAAGTTTAAGGCTGCCAACCGGCCAAACTGAGTGCGTGCAAAAATTTATCCCGGTGCTTCGGCTCCACAAAGGGATGACCCAAGTGAAAGGCCCCCAAGTTGTAGGGCCGGTTGGTGAGCGCAGTGTTCAAACTCGCCTGTGCAGCCGGCAGGTTGTTGAGCATGGCGTAGCAAGCGGCCAGCAACAGATGGTTAAAGAACCAGTCGGGGCGTTTGGCAACCGCTTCTTTGGCGTAGCGCAATGCGTCCACATAATTCTCTTGGGTGAACTTTGCAATGGCGCGTGTGCGCACCCACAGGCTTAAGTGGGGGTCGTGCGGGCTGGAGTCTATAGCCTGCAAGACAAGCTCTTCTGCCTCGTCAGGCCGCGCAGAAAACGCCAGCAAACGACCCAATTCACCTGCGGCAGCCGCAAATTGGGGGTACAGGCTCAAGGCCCGCTCTAGCTCACCAATAGCAGCATCCATTTGGCCGCACAGTGACTGCGTAGTCCCCAAGGTAAAGTGGGCGTAGGCGTCACGGTCGTCATTGCGTACCGACATCATGGCCAGGCGGTAGGCCTCCCCTACCGCGGCTTTGGGGTCTTGGGACCAGCCACCCCACAGTTGGGCCAAGTAGGTAAACGCCATGAGCGACAGGGTGGGCGAATCGTCAGGTTTGCGCTCCAAAGCTTGGCGCAAAAGGTTTTGTGCCTTCAAAACGTGGTCGGGGGTAGAGCGCCAAAAATGCCAACGCGCCCGCATGAGCATGTCCCAATGCTGCATGTCTTGCTGCGCCACTTCGGAGGCCACGCGTTCTTCCCGGTGCAGGTATACCGGTTCGATGGTGCTCACCACGTGGGCAGAAATCTGGTCTTGTAGCGCAAACAAATCCGCCAAAGGCCGGTCGTAGCGGTCAGACCATAGCGTTTCTTGGGTAATGGTGTCCACCAATTCGGCCGTCATGCGCAAGGTGGTGCCCGCTTTGCGCACACTGCCCTGTACCAAATAGCGCGCACCCAAGGCCAAGCCAATCTGTGCATTGCCGAGGCTGCTACCCCGGTAGGTAAACGAGGAATTGCGTGACACCACCAACAACCACGGTGAACGGGTCAATTGGGCGATGATGTCCTCGGCCAAACCATCCGAGAAATACTCTTGGTCTGCATCGCCATTCAAATTCACAAAGGGCAGCACCGCAACGGTGCGCCTGTGGGCCATCAGGTCTTGGGCGCGGCGTTGTCCATGCACGCCTGCAGGCTTAGGGGCTTCTACGGCCCCCTCCACAGGAGCCGCCGCTGGCGTGACCGATGAAATTCGGGCCGTAAAGCGATAGCCCCGCCCGGATACGGTTGCAATCGTCTCGTTGCCCAGCAAACGCCGCAGCGTAGACACGTGCACCTGCAAATTGTTTTCTTCGACCGCAACGCCAGGCCATACGGCGTCCAACAGCTGCTGCTTGGTCACCAACTTGCCAGCGTTGTCAACCAGGGCAGACAGTACATCAAAAGCGCGCGCGCCCAAACTCACCGCTTTGTCATTGCACAGCAAGCGCCTTTCGTGGCGTTGCAGCACAAACGCACCAAACACACTGTCAGTAAGGGGAGAAGAAGGCACCTAAGAGAAAACTTTCGCGATACACCGGGTTCAGTGTGTAAAAAAATGTAGTTCCTTAGAACTCAGGGGCGGATTTTGGCATGTCAGCATGCATTTTTCAGGAATTTTCAGGTTTTCTTTGGGACTTTTGTCGCGTGTACGACGAAACTGCATGTCATATTTTTGACAAATGGCCCCCTAGTGGCCAATGGCACAAGGACTAACGATGCTGTCACACACCCAAACCGCTCCACGCGCTGCAGCGCGTAGTGAAAAAGCCTCGCGTTCTGCCGTCCCGGCCCAGGCCACGCCCGCAGCAACAGCGCAGCCTTTGTGGCGCCAAACCTGTTTGGTAGACAACCGATACGGTCGTGAAGAGGCCTTCACGATAGGGCCGGATGGCTGCGTGTGGAGCTTTTTTCCAGATGCCTTGGCGCAAGCCTTCGATGTGAGCTACTGCTTGGAGAGCCTGGGCATGCCTGCGGATGTGCTGGCTGTAGGCAAGGACGAATTCGGTAATTTGGTCGCAGTGGCGGCCAAGGGCCTGCAAGTCCAGTACCGCGTAGAACTGCCCCATGCCCAAGGCGCGCAAGCCCCGGCGGCGGCGGCACGCTGGTCAGAAGTTCGCCACGCCAACTTGCCGGCTATGCCGGGGGCCATTGCCATTGAACGCTTGTACACGCAAGACGTGTTTGGTAGCCACCACATTGCGGCCATGGTCAGAATGGATGCCTCGGTCGATGAGTCCACCGTGCGCTTGTTGTATTGCAACTGGACCGAACAAAACCCAGAGTTCTTTGCAAGTAACGAAGCGCGCGAACTGGGGCAACTCGCCCGCATACAAAACGCGCATTGAGCGCGGTACACGGCGGCCAGTACTAAGCCGCAGTGCGCCTTGCCTGCGTTAGGCATTGCCCGGCGCGCCCCTCAGTTTCCAGCACCCTTCGCGCGTTGAGGCTGCTAATAGGAATGCTGGCATCTTGCGGAATTCCGCCTGAGAGTTGCAGCGCCATGTAGCGACCGCAGCACACCCGCAAAAAAGACGCAAAGTTGTCTACCTCGCCGCGGTCTTGCACCAGCTCGTCATATAGCTTGGTGCACAGCTGGGGCACGCTCATGCCATCGCGCTGGGCAATCTCTAACAGCACCTGCCAAAACAGGTTTTCCAGTTTGATGCTCGTGGCCACCCCGTGCAAACGCACAGAGCGGGCACGGCTTTCGTACAAATGTGGGTCAGCACTGATGAACACTTGGCACATGACAACTCCCCATGAACACCCCTTAGGCAACGGGCCATATTGTCCCGCCGCATTAGCGCTGTCAATGCTGAATACGCGTACCCAGTAGCACCAAGAATTGCGCAATCCACGCCGGGTGCGCTGGCCACGCGGGGGCTGATACCAAGTTGCCCTCAGTGACCGCACTGTCCACGGCAATGTCGGCATAAATGCCGCCAGCCAACTCCACCTCAGCCCGGCAGGCGGGGTAGGCTGAGCAGGTGCGCTCTTTCAAAACCTTGGCCCCGGCCAAGAGCTGTGCGGCATGGCAAATGGCGGCGACCGGCTTGTTGGTGTCAAAAAAATGCCGCACCATGGCCACCACGGCAGGGTAGGTGCGCAAGTACTCCGGGCCACGTCCGCCCGGCAAAACCAGCGCGTCATACTGGGTCGCTTGCACCTCCGCAAAACTGGCGTTCAGCACAAAGTTGTGGCCGGGCTTTTCGCTGTAGGTTTGCGCGCCTTCAAAGTCGTGGATGGCGGTTTTGATGTGGTCGCCCGCCTTTTTGTCCGGGCACACCGCATGCACGGTATGGCCCACAGCCAGCAGCGCCTGAAACGGCACCATGGTCTCGTAGTCCTCGCAGTAGTCACCGCAAATCATCAAAATCTTTTTAGCAGCCATCGTGGTCTCCTCGTTGTAGTTGGGAGTTCCATTGTTGGGCGGCTCAAAGCGGCTTGGGTGTTAGCCGGTTACTACATGTTCAGATACAAAAAAGCCGGGCTAAAGGCCCGGCTTGGATGGCGACCAAACAGCGTCGGCTTACTTGGTACTCGGAAAGCTAAACACCGCCCCTTCGCGCACACCAGCACTCGGCCAGCGTTGGGTGATGGTCTTGCGCTTGGTGTAGAAGCGCACGGCGTCGGGGCCGTAGGCGTGTAGGTCGCCGAACAGGCTGCGCTTCCAGCCGCCAAAAGAGTGGTAGGCCACGGGCACGGGCAAGGGCACGTTCACACCCACCATGCCAACCAAGATGTTGTCGGTGAAGTAGCGGGCGGCTTCTCCGTCGCGGGTGAAGATGCAGGTGCCGTTGCCGTATTCGTGGGCGTCGATCATGTCCATGGCCTCTTGCAAGGTTTTGACGCGCACCACGCCCAGGACGGGGCCGAAGATCTCTTCTTGGTAGATCACCATGCCGGGTTTGACGTTGTCAAACAGGCAGGGGCCGAGGTAGTAGCCTTCTTCATGGCCGGCCACTTTCAGGCCACGGCCGTCTACCACCAAGGTGGCGCCTTCTTTTACGCCCTGGTCCACATAGCCCTTGACCTTTTCAAAATGCGGCTTGGTGACCAGCGGGCCCATGTCCATGCCGGGGGCGGTGCCGGGGCCGACCTTCATCTTGGCGATCTCGGCCTTCAGGCCTTCAATCACCGCGTCGGCGGTGGCATCACCCACGGCCACCACCAGCGGAATGGCCATGCAGCGCTCGCCGCAGGAGCCATAGGCCGCGCCCATGAGCGCACTCACGGCGTTGGCTACATCGGCGTCGGGCATGACCACCGCGTGGTTCTTGGCGCCGCCCAAAGCCTGCACGCGCTTGCCGTGCTTGCAGCCTTCGGCGTAGATGTACTCAGCAATCGGGGTAGAGCCCACAAAGCTCACGGCCTTGACGCGCGGGTCGGTGAGCAGCGTGTCCACGGCTTCCTTGTCGCCGTTGACCACGTTGAGCACGCCGGGTGGCAGGCCGGCTTCGAGCGCCAGTTCGGCCACACGCAGGGTGGAGCTGGGGTCGCGCTCCGACGGTTTCAGGATGAAGGTGTTGCCGCAGGCCACAGCCATGGGCCACATCCACAGCGGCACCATGGCCGGGAAGTTGAAGGGGGTGATGCCGGCGGTGACGCCCAGCGCCTGGAACTCGGACCAGCTGTCGATGGCGGGGCCCACGTTTTTGCTGTGCTCGCCTTTGAGCAGCTCAGGCGCATAAGACGCGTACTCCACGTTTTCAATGCCGCGTTGCAGTTCGCCCAAGGCATCAGAGAGCACCTTGCCGTGTTCGGCGGTGATCAGGGCGCAGAGTTCGTCAGCGTGCTTTTCCAGCAAGACTTTGAGGTTGCCCATCACGCGGGCGCGTTTGAGCGGAGGCGTGTTGCGCCAGGCCGGGAAGGCAGCTTGCGCGTTGGCAATGGCTTCTTCTACCGTGGCTTTGGGGGCCAGCAGCACGCGCTTCTCGGCTTTGCCGGTGGCGGGGTTGAAGACGTCTTGCGCGCGTTCGCCGGTGGTGATGATCTTGCCGCCGATGAGGTGGCCGACTGTAGGGAGTTGAGACATGGGTTGTTTAAGTGCCAAATGGGCTGCTTGCGCCCATGGAATAAGCGCAAGCAGCTATAAAAAGAGGAGTGAATCAGAATTGCCGCGTGGCAGGGTGTCAGGCCGTTTGGTTGAAGGTTTCGCCCAAGGCGTTGACCAAGCTGTCGATCTGCGCGGGGGTCGAGATAAATGGCGGTGCCAGCTGGATGGTGTCACCGCCGTAGCGCACGTAGAAGCCTTTTTGCAGCATGGCCATGGCGATTTCGTAGGGGCGGCGCGCGGGTTCGCCGGGCACTGCGTCAATGGTGAAGCCTGCTGCCAGCCCGTAGTTGCGGATGTCGGTCACATGCTTGCTGCCTTTGAGGCTGTGCACGGCGTTTTCAAAGTAGGGCGCCAAGGCCTTGACTTTGTCGACCATGTTTTCGCGCTGCAAGATGTCCAGCGTGGCAAGACCCACGGCGCAGGCCATGGGGTGTGCGGAGTAGGTGTAGCCGTGGGCAAACTCCAGCATGTAGTTGGGGCCGCCTTGCGCCATGAAGGTGTCGTAAATGTCCTTCTTGGCCAGCACAGCGCCCAAGGGTTGGGCACCGTTGGTGATTTGCTTGGCCACGTTCATGATGTCCGGGGTCACGCCAAAGGCCTCAGCACCTGTCCAAGCGCCCATGCGGCCAAAGCCGGTGATCACTTCGTCAAATATCAGCAAGATGTTGTTGGCAGTGCAGATGTCGCGCAGGCGTTGCAAGTAGCCCTTGGGCGGGATGATCACGCCGGCTGAGCCTGACATGGGTTCCACAATCACGGCGGCGATGTTGCTGGCGTCGTGCAGGGCAATCAGGCGCAGCAAGTCGTCGGCCAAGTCAGCACCTTTGTCGGCCATGCCGCGTGTGAAGGCATTGCTGGCCAGCATGGTGTGGGGCAAGTGGTCGGCCTGAATGCCTTGGCCAAACATCTTGCGGTTGGCCACCAAACCGCCTACCGAAATGCCACCAAAGTTCACGCCGTGGTAGCCTTTTTCGCGGCCAATCAGCAAGGTCTTGCTGGCTTGGCCTTTGGCGCGCCAGTAAGCGCGTGCCATTTTCAAAGAGGTGTCGGCAGACTCCGAACCCGAGCCGGTGAAGAACACATAGTCCAGCCCAGCAGGGGTGAGTTCCTTGAGCTTGTTGGCCAGCTCGAACGACAAGGGGTGGCCAAACTGAAACGCCGGGGAGTAGTCCAAGGTGGCCATCTGGCGGGTGACCGCATCCACCAACTCTTGGCGGCCGTGGCCTAAGCCGCTGCACCACAGGCCTGATAGACCGTCAAAGATTTGCTTGCCGTGTTGGTCGGTGTAGTAGCAGCCTTTGGCGCCCACCATGATGCGCGGGTTGGCTTTGAAGTCGCGGTTGCCGGTGTAGGGCATCCAATGGGCATCCAGCCAAGCGGCGTCGGTGCGGGGGGCGGCCAAGGGGGCTGCGTCATTCATGTTCATGGGGTGGCTCCAGTAATGGTGGTTTTCGCAGCATTGTTATGCCATCTGTTACTCTTATAAATGTTTATGTATCAATATTTGGTTGCTAGTTTATGCAAGTAAAAAGCCGAGCCGCCTTAGGCCAGTTGAGCGATATGGACATACGCCTCTTGCGCGTGTTCAAAAGCGTGGTGGAGTGCGGCGGCATGGCGGCGGCGGAGCTGGAGCTCAATATCGGCACCTCTACGGTGAGCCGCCATGTCAAAGACTTGGAGACCCGCTTGGGCTTGACCTTGTGCCGCCGTGGGCGTGCTGGGTTTTCACTGACCACCGAGGGCGAGCAGATTTACCGCGAGACCTTGCGTTTGCTCGCCGGGGCCGATGCCTTTCGTGCCAGTGTGGACGAGATCCACCGCCGCATGGGGGGCGAGTTGCATATTGCCGTGTTTGACAAAACCGCCAGCAACCCAGCCGCGCATATTGGCGACGCCATTGCCAAGTTTGCGGCACTGGCACCGGATGTGGGTTTGCACCTGCATGTGGCGCCCATCAACACCATTGAGCGCGGCGTGATCGACGGGCAGTTCCAAGTGGGCGTCATCCCGGGCCACCGCAGCTCGGAAACGCTGATTTACGAGCCCTTGTTTGACGAGACCATGCTGCTGTACTGCGGTGCCCAGCACGCGCTGTTTGGTGCAAAAGCCAAAGCCAAGGCTGCGGCCATGGGCTGGGACGACCTGCGCGCCCACCATTTCGCGGGGCTGGGCTACCACTCGCCCAATATGGACTTGAGCCAACAAGTGCGCCTGCCACGCAAAGCCACGGGCTACGACCAAGAGTCCATTGCTACGCTGATTTTGTCGGGCCAGTACCTGGGTTTTTTGCCCGACCATTACGCAGAAGCTTTTGTGCGCACAGGGCAAATGCGGGCCTTGAACCCAGCCGTGTTGAACTACGCCTGCAGCTTCTTCGGCATTGTGCGGCGCTCGCCCCAGGCATCGCGGGTGACACGGGCGTTTTTGTCGTGCTTGGCAGAGGCCCATGCCGCTGAGCAAGCCAAGCAAAACGGGTGCTAGCGCCCATGTAATATGCGCAGACAGCTATGTTTGTTGTAGCTGTCTGCGCTTTTTCTATGCGGGGTCCGGGCCTATTTCAATCAGCTTTCTGCGGGGTGTGTAGCAGCAAAGACAACAAGCCAGCTAGCGCGACAAAGCCCGCCGTGGCCCCAAACGCGGCTTGAAAGCCTTGTAGTTGCGCAAGAAGTTCTGTTTGCAAGGGGCTGTGTGCGGTCACACTGTGGGCCAGGGTCGACAAGATAGCGACGCCAAATGCTGCGCCCAGTTGTCTGGCGGTGTTGAACAGGCCGGAGGCCAGGCCCGCGTCTTTGGCGGGTACGCCATCTATCGCCGTGTGGGTCACGGTCATGACCATCAATCCCAGCCCCAAGCCCATGAGCACCATGGGGCCCAAGATGTCCGCCACGAAACCAGGTGCCAGTGGCAACACCGCCATCCAGCTGGCACCCGCCGCGCAGATCAAGCCGCCGTACAGGGGCAAGCGCTTCACACCACGGTCCATCCAGATGCGTGACATCACAGCCGCCGCCGCAAAGGTCACACCCAGGGGCAAGATCGCCAGGCCCGCGTCCAGCGCGCTATAGCCCACCACGCCCTGCAGCACCACTGAGCTTAAAAACGTGGTGGCGGTCATGGCAACGCCCATGCACATCACCAGCACATTGCCCACCCGCACGTTGTGCACTTTGAAGATGTCCATGCGCACCAAGGGCTGCGCTGCGCGCATTTCCACGCCCACAAACCAGTTCAGCAGCACCGCCGCCGCCAGCAAGCAGCCCAACACGGTGGCAGAGGTCCACCCTAGGTGCGCAGCCTGCGAAATTGCAAACAGCAAGGTGCCCATGCCCAGTGTGATGCCCACCGCGCCGGGCAAGTCCAGGCTGGGTTTGGGGCTGCGAATGGCGGCAGGCGCCAGGCTCAAAGCAATGCCGGCCATGAGCGCCACGCCAACGGGCACGTTCACATACATCACCCATCGCCAACCGGCTTGGCTGGTCAGCCAGCCGCCTAGCACCACACCCATGGCGGAGCCAATCGAGCTGGTGGCTGCCCACCAAGAAATAGCTTGCGCCCGTTGGCGCCCGCCGGGGTACACCGCGACGATGACCGCCAAGGTCGACGTGGCCAGAGCCGATGCGCCCAAACCCTGCACCGCCCGCGCTAGCAAGAGCGCGGCGCCGCTTGTAGCGATGCCGCCGCCTAAGCTGGCCAAAGTAAACACGGCCAGACCCGTTTGCAACACGGCTTTACGACCGAACAAGTCGCTGGCTCTGGCGGCCAACAACATGAAGCCGCCCAGGGCGAGCAGGTAGGCATCTATCACCCATTGCGTGGCCACGGCAGACAAATGCAGGTCGGCGCGCATGGCCGGAAGCGCCACATTCACAATGGCGCCGTCCATCACCACCATAAAGGAGGCAATGCAGGCGATGGCCACGGCCACCCACGGCGCAACGTGGGGATAAATTAAAGACGGCGCGCTGTGCGCCACAGTGGTAGAACTCACGAAATCACTCCTGTTGTTTGAACACAATGCAGTGTTGATCCGCACTGGAAAAATGAGATAACGTTGTTTGGACAAAAAATACTGAAAACAGGTCATGGCGCACGCACATCCCACTTCGTCTGAGCCTCCCTACACCCCGGCAGAAGCCCAGTTGGTGGAGGACAGCGAGCGCGCCGACGGTCCAGCCGTGATTGCCTTCGTGGGCGACCACGAGCCCGACAGCGACTTCCCCTTGGACAACCGCGAGCACGACTGGCACAGCCATGTGCGCGGGCAGCTGTTTTGTGTGGAAAGCGGCTTGGTGCATGTGCGCAGCGCCCATGGTTCGTGGATGTTGCCGCCCCACCGCGCAGGGTGGATTCCGCCTGGCGTGCCGCATTGGGTCAGCATTACAGGGGTGCTTAGCGGCTGGGGCGTGCTCATAGCCCCGCATGCCAGCCAAGTGCTGCCCACCACGCCCTGTGTGATCGGTGTGAGCGAGCTCTTGCGTGCACTGGTGCAGCGCTGCGTGATGTGGGCGGGCACCGAGCACTTGAGCCCGGAGCAAGACCGCATGACGGCGGTGCTATTGGATGAGCTGCGCAACACGCCGCACCAGCCCTTGCATTTACCCATGCCCACAGATAGGCGCTTGCTGCGCGTTGCCAACGCCGTGCTCAAAAACCCAGGCGATGCCCGCACCTTAGAGCAGTGGGCGCAATGGGCAGGCATGTCGCCCCGCACTTTGAGCCGCTTGTGTGTGACGCAAACGGGCAGCAGCTTTGCCCAGTGGCGCCAGCAAGCCGGCCTCACCCATGCGCTGGAATTGCTCGCCCAAGGCCGCAGCGTGGCTGACGTGGCCGATGCCTTGGGCTACGCAAGCCCCAGCAACTTCATTGCGATGTTTCGTCGCAGCTTTGGCGAATCACCCGGTCGCTTTTTTGCCCAAACACCCACCCGCCGTACACCACCATGACCCCAAACGATCTTCAAAACCGACTGGCGTTTTTGCGCGAGGCCGAGCAACTCAAAGACGTGCTGCGCAACGCCTACACCGCGCAGGGGCGCCAAGAAAGCACGCCGGAACACACTTGGCGTCTGTGCCTCATGGCCATGGTGTTTCAAGATGCGCTGCCCACGCTTGATTTCCAAAAGGTCTTGAAGATGTGCGTGCTGCACGACTTGGGTGAGGCCATTAACGGCGACGTGCCCGCGCCTCTGCAGGCCAGCATGCCCGACAAGTCAGCCCGCGAGCGCCAAGACTTGCAGCACCTCATGCGCGCCTTGCCCACACAACTGCAAGCCGAATTCTTGGCGCTGTGGGATGACTACGAAAACGCCACCAGCCCCGAAGCCCAAGCTGTGAAAGCCTTGGACAAACTAGAAACCATACTCCAGCACAACCAAGGCGCTAACCCCGCCGACTTTGACTACGCCTTCAACCTCGAATACGGCAAAAAGCACACCGCCACATCGCCCCTGTTTGCCCAAATTCGAGCGCTGTTGGACCAGGAGACAAAGGCGAAGTGCTAGCCCCCATGCAAAAAGCCCACACGCATGAAGCGTGTGGGCTTTTAGGAGCTGCTTAGCGGCAGTTTTTGCTTACTTCGAACGCGCCGCCATGATGGCTTCGGACACGTTGCGTGGGGCTTCGGCGTAGTGCTTGAATTCCATGGTGTAGGTGGCACGACCTTGGGACATCGAACGCAAGGTGGTGGAGTAGCCAAACATCTCTGACAAGGGCACTTCGGCCTTGATGGCTTTGCCGCCGCCCACCATGTCGTCCATGCCTTGCACCATGCCGCGGCGGGAGGACAGGTCGCCCATCACGTTGCCGGCGTAGTCTTCGGGCGTTTCCACTTCAACCGCCATCATGGGCTCCAGAATCACCGGGTTCGCTTTGCGGCAGCCTTCTTTGAAACCAAAGATTGCGGCCATCTTGAACGCCAGCTCGTTGGAGTCCACATCGTGGTACGAGCCAAAGTGCAGCGTGACCTTCACGTCCACCACCGGGTAGCCCGCCATCACGCCTTGGGTCACGGCTTCGTTGATGCCTTTTTCTACCGCAGGGATGAACTCGCGCGGCACCACGCCACCCTTGATGGCGTCAACAAATTCCACGCCTTTGCCCGCTTCATTGGGTTCAATTTTCAGCACCACATGGCCGTACTGGCCCTTACCGCCAGACTGGCGCACGAATTTGCCTTCAGCGTCTTCCACCGTTTTGCGTATGGTTTCGCGGTAAGCCACTTGGGGCTTGCCCACATTGGCTTCCACGCCAAACTCGCGCTTCATGCGGTCCACGATGATTTCCAAATGCAGCTCACCCATTCCGGCGATCAGTGTTTGGCCTGACTCTTCGTCGGTCTTCACGCGGAACGACGGGTCCTCTTGCGCCAAGCGCTGCAGGGCAATGCCCATTTTTTCTTGGTCGGCCTTGGTCTTGGGCTCTACCGCTTGGGTGATCACGGGCTCGGGGAAGACCATGCGCTCCAGCATCACGATGGCACCTGGATCGCACAAGGTTTCGCCCGTGGTCACGTCTTTGAGGCCCACGCAAGCGGCAATGTCGCCCGCGCGGATTTCAGACACCTCTTCGCGGTTGTTGGCATGCATTTGCACGATGCGGCCAATGCGCTCCTTTTTGCCGCGAATGGGGTTGTACACCGTGTCGCCCTTGAGCAAAACGCCGGAGTACACGCGCACAAAGGTCAGCTGGCCCACAAAGGGGTCGGTCATCAGTTTGAAAGCCAAGGCGGAGAACTTTTCGCTGTCGTCTGCTTGGCGCACCACGGGGTGGTCGTCCTCATCCACACCGCTCACGGGCGGAATGTCGGTGGGTGCGGGCATGTATTCAATGACCGCGTCCAGCATGGCTTGCACGCCTTTGTTCTTAAACGCTGAGCCACACAACATGGGCTGGATTTCACCCGCCAGCGTGCGTTTGCGGATTGCGGCCTTGATTTCTTCTTCGGTGAGCGCTTCGCCCTCCAGGTATTTGTTCATCAGCTCTTCCGACGCTTCGGCGGCGGCTTCGACCAGCTTTTCGCGGTACTCGGCGCACACATCGGCCAGGTCGGCGGGAATGTCACCGTAGACAAAGGTCACGCCCTTGTCTTCGTCCCAAATAATGGACTTCATCTTGACCAAGTCCACAATGCCTTGGAACTTGTCTTCCGCGCCAATCGGGATTTGAATGGCCACGGGGTTGGCCTTGAGGCGCAAGATCATCATCTCGCGCACGCGCAAAAAGTCGGCCCCGGTGCGGTCCATTTTGTTCACAAAGGCCAGGCGTGGCACCTTGTATTTATTGGCTTGACGCCACACGGTTTCCGACTGCGGCTGCACGCCGCCCACAGCGTCGTACACCATGACTGCACCGTCCAGCACGCGCATGGAGCGCTCCACTTCAATCGTGAAGTCCACGTGGCCGGGGGTGTCAATGATGTTGATGCGGTGCTCAGGGAAGTTGCCCGCCATGCCTTTCCAAAAGCAGGTGGTGGCGGCTGAGGTGATGGTGATGCCGCGCTCTTGCTCTTGCTCCATCCAGTCCATGGTGGCCGCGCCGTCATGCACCTCACCAATTTTGTGGTTCACCCCGGTGTAAAAAAGAATGCGCTCGGTCGTGGTCGTTTTGCCCGCGTCAATGTGGGCCGAAATACCGATGTTGCGGTAGCGTTCGATGGGGGTATGGCGTGCCATGGTGAATCCTTGGTGGGTAAACTGCACACAGAGATGAGGACGACGCGCGCCATCTCAAGGGTGCAGCTGGTGGTGCGCGAAGCATCCTATCCTACGCTTGTTACAAAAATATGTGGGCTTAGCGGACAATTGCTCACGACTTCTTGTGCCCCCATTTGCTCCTGCATTTCACCTCCATGCGCCCTCTATCACCTACCCCCCAAGACCCTGTGTCAACGCCCCTCACCGGTGCCGCGGGCTACGCCATGCCCGTTCGTGTGTACTGGGAAGACACCGACGCCGGCGGCGTGGTGTTCTATGCCAATTACCTGAAGTTTTTTGAACGCGCCCGCACCGAGTGGCTGCGCGCGCTGGGGGTGGAGCAGCAAGTCCTGCGCGATGCCACAGGGGCGATTTTTGTGGTGGCTGATGTCACGCTGCGCTACTTGGCCGCCGCGCGCTTGGACGACTTGCTCACCGTCAGCGTGCGCATGGTGGAGCGTGGCCAGGCCTCCATGCTGCTGGAGCAACAGGCGCTGCGGGGCGACACCGTGTTGGTGAGCGGCCAAGTTCGGGTTGGCTGTGTGCATGCCGACACCCTCAAGCCCAGGCGCATGCCCGCCCAGGTGCTGAGCGCGCTGGAGCGTCCATGATGGGTGTACACATCCCCGCTGGCTTGGTTGATTAACACCCACTCCCCCAGCCCCTCGCCCCGTCGGCGAGGGGAGTCCTGAACTGCCGATTGGATGGTTTTCCCCGGCAACAGGGCTACCCAAGCACCGTAGCCAACAGGGGTGGTGCACCACGGCCAGTGCATGCGGTTGTAGGGCCTCGGATGGGTGTGTACGCCCCCACTGGCGCGCTTCGCCGCCAGCGTTGGCAGGCCAAAGTGCATGAATTTGCAACGGTTTGCACTCGCTGTTGAAGAGTTGGCTTACTGGCTTGATCGTTTAACACCCACTCCCCCAACCCCTCGCCCCGTCGGCGAGGGGAGTCCTGAACTGCCGATTGGATGGTTTTTCTCCGGCAACAGGGCTACCAAAGCACCGTAGCCAACAGGGGTGGTCCACCACGGCCAGTGCATGCGGTTGTAGGGCCTCGGATGGGTGTGCACGCCCCCACTGGCGCGCTTCGCCGCCAGCGTTGGCAGGCCAAAGTGCATGAATTTGCAACGGTTTGCACTCGCTGTTGAAGAGTTGGCTTACTGGCTTGATCGTTTAACACCCACTCCCCCAACCCCTCGCCCCGTCGGCGAGGGGAGTCCTGAACTGCCGATTGGATGGTTTTTCTCCGGCAACAGGGCTACCAAAGCACCGTAGCCAACAGGGGTGGTCCACCACGGCCAGTGCATGCGGTTGTAGGGCCTCGGATGGGTGTGCACGCCCCCACTGGCGCGCTTCGCCGCCAGCGTTGGCAAGCCTAGGTGCATGAAATATCTACAACCGCATCGCATGCGCCGTGGCAAACCACAACGTCGGCAGCGCCACCCCTGTAGACGCGCGTCCGGCGACCAAAACCCAAATTGGCAGTTCAAGACTCCCCTCGCCGACGGGGCGAGGGGTTGGGGGAGTGGGTGTTCAAAAGGAGTGGGTGTTCAAAAACCAAGCGCCCCAGCCACCTACGCCAGCCCGTGGGCCAAGGCGCCTAGGCGTTGCAGGCTGTTGTCTACCGCGTCGCTCCAGGGGTAACCGGCGTTCAGGCGCAGGCAGTGTTGGTAGCGGTCGGTGGTGGAGAACATCAGGCCCGGCGCTATGCCTATGGACTCTTGCAGGGCCAGGTCAAACAGGGTGCGGGCATTGCGACCATCGGGCAGTTGCACCCAGAGCAGATGGCCGCCTTGGGGCATGTCGCACTGGGTGCCCGGTGGGAAGTGCTGGCGCACGGCTTGCACCATGCGGTGGGTTTGGCTCAGGTACGTCTGGCGCAGGCGGCGCAGGTAGCGTTCATAGCCGCCGGTTTGCAGGAAGGCGGCAATGGCGGCCTGCGGCAGCTCGGGCGTGGCAATGGAGCTGGTGAACTTGAGCATCTCGACCTTGGTGCGCCAGCGTCCGGCGGCCAGCCAGCCGATGCGCATGCCTGGTGCCAGCGTCTTGGTGGCCGAGCCACACAGCATGACGGTGCCTGCGTCACCCGCTGCATCCCAGGCCTTGGCGCAGCGCGGGCGGCGGTCTAGCGCGTGGTAGTGCAGGTCGCCAAACACATCGTCTTCAATCAACGCGATGTTGCGCTCGGCCATGAGCGCCACCAAGCGCGCCTTGTGGGCGTCTGGCATGAGGCTGCCCAAGGGGTTTTGAAAATTGGGCGTGACCACCACCGCCTGCACCGCACCCGGCGTGCTGGTGGCAAGTTCAAGCGCGTCCAAGTCCAGCCCGGTCACGGCATCGGTAGGCAGCTCCAAAGCGCGCAGTTGCAGGCTTTCCAAAATTTGCAGCAGCCCAAAGTAAGTGGGCGACTCCACCACCACCGTGTCGCCGGGCTGGGTGCAGGCGCGCAGTGCCAGGTTCAGCGCCTCGGTGCTGCCGTGGGTGATGAGCAGCTCGTGGGGGCGCAGCTCGCAGCCAGCGGCCAGCGCGCGGCGGGCCAGCTCACTTTGCAGCGCAGGCCAGCCCGTGCCAGTGCCGTACTGGGTGAGCAGCTCGGGGTGCTGGCGGCTGATGCGCGTCATGAGCCGCTGTAACACCGGCGTGGGGTAGACCGAGGGCGGGCCGGTGGCAATGTCCAGCCGCAAGCGGCCATGCGCGCGCGCCAAATAGGTGATGTGGGTGATGTCGTGGTTGCGGCCCACGTACTGGGCGGTAGGCAAGGGCGCGGCGAGCGCGTGGAGCTTGGCGATGGTGGCCGGCCGTGCCGGTGGTGCCACAAAGTAGCCCGACTTGGGTTTGGCCACCACCAGCCCTAACGCCTCTAAGTGGCGGTACACATGCAAGGCAGTGACCAAGCTCACGCTGTGCTGCTGCGCCAACTGGCGTACCGAGGGCAACCGCGCGCCCACGGCCAAGGCACCGCTGGCCATGGCGTCTTGCAGGCGTTGGGCCAAGCTTTGGTACAGAGGGCGCGGTGGGGTGGACATGGAGCGGTCGGGGTTGAAAAGGCAAATCGGCCAACTGTTATACCTAACAAAAGGTATTTGTGTATCTGTTAAACCTGCCGCGCATTTTCTACCATGCAGGGCTTGTGACTACCCAGGACCTCTGCATGACCTCCACCGTACCCATCCCCTCTGACACCCCGCCACCCCAGACCAGCGTGTGGGCCGATATGTCGCTCTCAGCCGTAGTCGCGGGCCTGATTGCGGTGGCGGTGTCCTACGCCGGGCCGCTGGTGCTGGCGTTTCAGGTGGCCGACAGCGCGCATTGGTCGCCCGCCATCGTGTCGTCGTGGGTGTGGGCCATTTCTACCGGGGCGGGTGTGACGGCGCTGGCCTTGAGTTGGTACTACCGCGCGCCAGTGATCACGGCCTGGTCTACGCCAGGCGCGGCCATGTTGGTTGGCGCTTTGGCGGGCGTGCCGTTTGAGCAAGCGGTGGGGGCTTACATCGTCAGCGCGCTGGTGGTGCTGCTGTTTGGTGTGACTGGCTGGTTTGGCCGGGTGATGGAGCTGTTACCTAAGTCCATTGCGGGGGCCATGTTGGCGGGCATTTTGTTGCGCTTTGGCACTGAAGCCTTTGCCTCGGTGGGGCGCGTGCCGCTCTTGGCGGGCAGCATGTGTGCCGCGTGGCTGGTGCTGCGCCGCTGGTCGCCGCGCTACGCCATTCCAGGTGTGCTGGCGCTGGGCGTGTTGGTGGCTTGGGCGCAG
The DNA here is from genome assembly GCF_006974105.1 of Rhodoferax aquaticus. Classification (NCBI taxonomy): domain Bacteria; kingdom Pseudomonadati; phylum Pseudomonadota; class Betaproteobacteria; order Burkholderiales; family Comamonadaceae; genus Rhodoferax; species Rhodoferax aquaticus. Next base: position 4,664,482 of record NZ_CP036282.1, on the reverse strand, counting down.
GGCGATTTGTCGCACGCGCAGGTCAGCTTGCAATGGGCCCAACCCGTGTGGACCACGCCGGTGTTCACCTGGTCAGCCGCGCTGGGCGTGGGCCTGCCGCTGGCGGCGGTCACGCTGACCGGGCAGTTTGTGCCGGGCGTGGCGGTCATGCGGGCTGCGGGCTACACCACGCCCGCCAACCCGCTGGTCACCAGCAATGGCTTGGTGTCTTTGGTGCTGGCACCGTTTGGGGCGCACGCCGTCAACTTAGCCGCCATCACCGCTGCCATTTGCACCGGCCCTGAGGCGCACCACAACCCGGCCAAACGCTACATCGCAGGCATGGCGTGCGGGTTCTTCTACCTGCTGATTGGCGCCTTTGGCGGCACCTTGGTGGCCTTGTTCACCGCCTTGCCCAAAGCACTGGTGGCCTGTGTAGCGGGGCTGGCTTTGTTTGGAGCCATCTTGAACGGCTTGTCCACCGCCATGGCGGATGAGAAGGAGCGCGACAGTGCCTTGCTGACCTTCTTGGTCACCGCCTCTGGCGTCACACTCTTGGGGCTGGGCGCGGCATTCTGGGGGCTGGTTGCCGGGGTGGCGATGACGGTGTACGGCCGCCGCAAGGCTGTGCACGCCTAAGGTTTGCTACGGTTTATATAGCTGCTTGCGCAGTATCTACGGCGCAGACCGCCTGTTTTACTCAAAACTCTCTCTGGCCGAGGCAACAAAGCGCTGCCAGACTGTGGGCGCAAAGGCCAAGCATCCTCGGCCCACGGGTGGGGGCTTGTCGCCCGCAGGACTTGGCGTTTGGCGCAATGTGCTCATACTTTGCGGCTGTACCGCGCGGCCTGATCAAGGTAGCGCCGCGCTACAGTGGCAAACACACACAACAACGAGGAGACTCCATGGCCATCATTTCCCCCGCAGCGGCGGCTGACCCCGCGCGCATGCAAGCGGTTTTTGAACGGCAGGCTGCTACGGCCTTGCGTTTGCGCGGCTCTAGCGCCCAAGAGCGCATTGCCAAGATCCGCAAGCTGCGCGATGCCGTCATTGCCAACACCCAAGCTTGGTATGACGCCGCCTATGCGGACTTCAAAAAGCCGCAGGGCGAGGTGGACTTGGCAGAAATTTTGCCCGTGTGCGTGGAAGCGAATGACGCCATCCGCAACCTCAAAAAATGGATGAAGCCCAAGCGCGTGTGGCCCACCATGCTCACCATGGGCATGCGCAGCTATGTGCAATACACGCCGCGCGGGCGCTGCCTGATCATTGGGCCGTTCAACTACCCGGTCAACCTCACCTTGGGGCCTTTGGTGTCAGCCATCGCTGCGGGCAATACCGCCATCGTCAAGCCGTCGGAGTTGACGCCCCATCTTTCCGCCTTGATCTGCAAGGTCGTGCGCGAGGTGTTCACCGAAGACGAGGTGGCCATTTTTGAAGGCGAGGCCGATGTGTCGCAGGCCCTGCTGGCACTGCCGTTTGACCACATCTTCTTCACCGGCAGCCCGATGATTGGCAAGTACGTCATGGGCGCAGCTGCCAAGCACCTGAGCAGCGTCACGCTGGAGCTGGGCGGCAAGAGCCCCACCATCATTGACGAGACGGCTGACCTGCAGCTAGCTGCTACCAACGTCATGTGGGCCAAATTTGCCAATTCCGGCCAGACCTGCATTGCGCCGGACTATGTGTATGTGCATGCATCGGTCAAAGACGCCTGGGTGGAACACTGCCGCGCGCAACTCCAAAAAGCCTATGGCACCAGCTTGGCCGAGCAACAAGCCAGCCCGCACCTGGCCCACATTGTTAATGCCCGCCACACCAGCCGTGTGAAGGGCTTGTTGGACGATGCCAGCGCCCACGGCGCACGCGCGCTCATTGGTGGCGGCACCAACGAGGCCGACTGCTTTATCCAGCCCACCTTGCTGGACCAAGTGGGGCCCAAGGCACGCATCTTGGAAGAAGAGATTTTTGGCCCTGTGTTGCCCATCATCAGCTACCAAGACATCAACGAGGTGATCGGCAACATCAACGCCGGGCAAAAGCCGCTGGCCTTGTATGTGTACAGCCGCAACAATGCCACCATTGACAAGGTGCTCACCCACACCGTGTCGGGCGGTGCCTGTGTGAACCATGCGCTCATGCAGTTCTTGCACGGCAACCTGCCGTTTGGCGGCATCAACAACTCCGGCATTGGCAACGCACACGGCCACTACGGATTCAAGGCCTTCAGCCACGAGCGTGGCGTGGTGCGTACCCAGTTCTCGTTTGTGGCCACGCTGTTTGCCGCTGGCGAGGTGCCTGGGTTGGTGCGCAAAGCCATGAAGTCGGCGTTTAAGTTCTTGTAGCCCGACTGCTGCTCCAGCCTACTGACACTACGTTGTCAGTAGGGGGTTTTTAGACTTCTCGTCATACCAACCCAAGGAGCTATCCATGTTTTTCCGCGAATTCAAAACTACCACCACGGCTTCCCGCGCTACCGTCTGGGCCCTGTGGTCTGACGTCAACCGTTGGTCCACCTGGAACCCCGGAGTCGAGCAAGCGACCCTGGTCGGCCCCTTTGCCGTTGGCAACAGCTTCAGCATGACGCCCAGCGGTCAGGACGCACTCACCACCCGGTTGACCCATGTGGAAGAAGGCTTAGCGTTTACCGACGAGACCGTGCTGGGCGACATCAGTGTCACAGTGGAGCACCGCATCGTGCCCCAAGACCCAGGCCTCTTGTCCATCGTCTACAGCGCCCGCGTCACCGGCCCTGGTGCCGAGCACATAGGCGCAGCCATTACCAGCGACTTTGATGAGGTGCTGGATGCGTTGGTGAAGTTGGCGGAGCGCGAGGTCGCCACAGCCTGACGCTTGCCAGTCCCCTGCAGCTGTTGCATGGGGCTGGTGATGTCGATGGAGGACAAGCCCGTGATGCGGGCAGCCCTTAGTAGCGTGTTGTCAGGTCAATGAGCCACATCGGCATATGGCTGGTTAGCACGGATTCAAGCCCCTTGTCCCCGCCGGTAAGCACCAAGCCACCGACCAGCAGCAGTCCCACGCCCATCATTTGCTTGCCGCGCTGTCCCACAGCGGCCATGGTTTTGCGTTTGTCGCCGATGGCAGCGCGTGAGCCGTAGGCCAGCAGACCCATGGGAACGGCAGCCCCCACTCCAAACGCGAACATGGTGACCAAGGCTTGTCCGGCCGAATGCCCGCCAGCGGCCATGGTGACTGCTGCTCCCAAGGTGGGGCCCACACACGGCGACCACACCAAGCCCAGCATGACGCCGAGCAAGCCTTGGCCCAGCACACTGTCGCCCCGAAACCCCGCAAGCTTGTTGTTGGCGCCGTCGGTCAAAGGCGCTACCAAGCGCACAAAGCCGCGTTGCATGGCGGGCACCAAAAACGTAGCGCCAAACAGCAGCATGAGCACGGCACTGGCCATGCGTACATGGCTGGTGTCTAGGCCTAAGCTGGTGCCAAACAAGGCCAGTAGCGTGCCGACCACGGTGTACGACAGCGCCACCCCCGCAAGTAAGGCAGCTGGCCCCAGCCGTGCGGTTTGCAGCGCGCTGGACATGAGGATGGGCACGATGGGCAGCACGCAAGGTGACAAGGTAGACAAAGCGCCTGCAATGAAGCTAAAGAACAAGGTAATCATGGTGCTGTGCCTACGCGCAGAGCCAATTACAGGGCCTTGCGGATGAACTGGCGAATTTGCTCTTTGTCGGTAATGCCGGTGACACGGTCAATCTCAAGCGGACCTTTGGCAGCAATCAAGGTGGACTGCATCTTGACGCCGAGTTGTTCCACCAAAGCTTTGTCGGCATCAAAGTCGATCTTGAACACCACCACGTCTTTGAACTCGGGCTCTTTCATCAGCTGTTCAATAACGGGGTTTTGCTTGGCACAGTAAGGGCACCATGTGGCGTGCACATGCATGATGATGGGCTTCTTGGCCGTGGCGGCGACTTTGTAAGCCTCCATATTGGCGGGAACGATCTCGCCAGCAGTGGCGGCACCTGCAGCAAGCCCAGCAAACATCACGGAAGCGGTCAGCGCCAAGACGTTGAAAGCACGGCGGGTGGTTGAAGTGGCAGTAGTGAATGACATCGTGTGTAAATCCGTAAACGAGTTGAAAAGGCACTTGCTTCGCTCTCTATGAACTAAGACAAGGTGGGTTTGGGAGCGCCTGGGCAATTGCCACGCGCTCTCCATGACCTAGAGGCGGCAGCTGCGCAAAAGGGTTCGCGCCAGGCAAACTTTTTGCGAACCAAGTTTTTTTTGCAGTTTTTTCGAGATGTGTGAATCCATTGCTTGATTTGCCGCCTCTAGGTAAGCGTCATCAACTTGAAAGCAGGAATTCACCATGTTCTTTTTAAAGCGTAATCTCCCCACGTGGGAGCGTGCTACCCGTGTTTTGGCTGGCGCAGCCATCGTCGCGGCGGTTGCCAGTGGCCTCACCCCGGCGGGTGTGGTGATGTGGGTAGCATTGGCCAGTGCAGCCACTTTGGTGCTGACGGCATTCGTCGGCTTTTGTCCCGCATGTGCCATGGTGGGGCGTCGTTACCTGGACCAATAACTATGCGAGCCCAAGCGCACCTGATAGAAGCGGCCCGGCAGGGCGACTCGGGGGCTATCTCCGAGCTGCTGACCGTTTGCCAGCCTGACCTCAAACGCTTTGCCCGGCGCACATGCTCTACCACCGAAGACGCAGAGGACGCAGTGCAAATCGCGCTGTGGCAGCTGTACCGTAAGGTGGGTCTTTTGCGCTGCGCTGCGACGTTTACTACCTGGATCTTTCGCATCGTAGAGCGCGAGTGCTACCGCCTGTATCGCACGGCGCGAGGCACCGAGCCCTTGGACGAGGTGCTGGAGCACGACCTTCCCCAGGCAGCCCTTGTGCCCACTGACCTGAGGCTGGACCTAGCCCGTGCCATGGAGCGCCTCACTCCGCCCTACCGAGAGGTGCTCTTGTTGCGCGATGTGCACGAGCTCACCGCACCTGAAGTTGCGGCCCAATTGGGCCTGAGCCTAGAGGCTGTAAAAAGCCGTTTGCATCGAGCCCGCACCCAAGTGCGCGAGCAGCTCTTGGCCAGTGGCTACTGGCTCAAAGACGGGGCGCCTGAGCCTCTACACAATGTGAAGGATTGATATGTATTGCAGCTCTTCCATCACCGTGCACCTCCTGCGTGGCGCCGCCGCCCTGGCCCTGCTGGTGTTTGCCTTGTTTTTCAACCCTTACGGCATGGTGCTGTCAGGAGTGGCGCTGGTTGGTGCTGTGGTCTTGCTGCGCGGCTGCCCGATGTGCTGGATGATGGGGCTGGTGGAGACCATGCGAAAGGGCAAGGGCCCGGCGTCTACATAAAGAAGCGCTGGGCGGCCACTTCAATCGCGGCCATCCTCAAATCTTAGGAATCCGAATCCGGCTGATCATCAGTGAGCCGGAGACGGCGAACATCAGCACCAAGGGATGGAGCTGGAAGCCGGCGATGTGGACTACGCCAAACCACATGTTGTCGCCGATGGCGTTCGCAGCGGTGGCCCAGGCCAGCACGCCGACCAGCACCAGCGAGGTGGGGATGGGTGTGCCTTCAAAGTACTTCACCTTGTCGCTGCCTTGGGACAGTTCTTCGGCGGTGATGTTGTAGCGCGCCAAGCGTGAGACGCCGCAGGCCACAAAAAACACCAGCACGATGCGGTCATACAAGCCCTGCATGCCGCAGCCGTAGGCAATGACGGCGGGCGCCACACCAAACGAGATGATGTCGGCCAAAGAGTCCAACTCGCGCCCCAGCGCCGAGCTTTGGTTGCGCCAGCGGGCAATGCGCCCGTCCAGCACATCAAACAAGAGCGCAAAGGGGATCAGGCCACACGCAAACCACAGGTGCATCACCTCTTTGGTTTGCAAATAGCTCATCACCGAGAACAGCGCACCCACGCCGCAAAACGCGTTGCACAGGGTGAACCAGTCCGCAAGATGGAACTCGCGGATCATCGAAAAAGGCTTTTGGCGTGGCATGGTGTGGTGCTCTTAAATGGCAAAAATGCAAGAACCCTAACCTTACACCGTATAGGTGGTCGATGCGGTGTTTCCGCCGCGCCCTGTCCAGTTGGTGTGGAAGAACTCGCCGCGCGGCTTGTCAGTGCGCTCGTAGGTATGGGCGCCAAAGTAGTCACGCTGGGCTTGCAATAGGTTGGCGGGCAGACGCGCGGTGCGGTAGCCGTCAAAGTAGCTCAGGGCCGAGGTGATGGACGGCGCTGGAATGCCATTGGCAATGGCAGCGGCCGCCACACGCCGCCAGCCGCCTTGGGCTGCGTGCATCGCGTCTTTGAAGTAGTCGTCGAGCAGCAGGTTTTGCAGATTGGGGTTGGCATCAAATGCCGTCTTGATCTTGCCCAAAAACGCCGAGCGGATGATGCAGCCCCCGCGCCACATGAGCGCAATACCGCCGTAGTTGAGGTTCCAGCCGTACTCTTTGGCCGCCTCGCGCATGAGCAAGTAGCCTTGCGCGTAGGAGATGATTTTGGAGGCCAACAAAGCGTGGCGCACATCGGTGATAAAGGCTTGCTTGTCACCCTCAAACTTGGGCGTGGGGCCGCTCAAAATGGTGGACGCCAACACGCGCTCGTCTTTTTGCGAAGACAGGCAGCGGGCAAATACGGCTTCTGAAATCAAGGTCAGCGGAATGCCCAAGTCCAGCGCGATCACACCGGTCCATTTGCCGGTGCCCTTTTGGCCCGCGGTGTCCAAAATCTTCTCCACCAGCGGCTCGCCGTTTTCGCGGTAGCCCAAGATGTCGCGGGTGATTTCGATCAGGTAGCTGTCGAGCTCGCCTTCGTTCCACTCTTTGAACACCTGGTGCAACTCGTCGGCGTTCAGGCCCACATACTCTTTGAGGATGTGGTAGGCCTCGCAGATGAGCTGCATGTCGCCGTACTCAATGCCGTTGTGCACCATCTTCACAAAATGGCCGGCACCGTTTTCGCCTACCCAGTCGCAGCAGGGGCTGCCGTCGTCCACCTTGGCGGCGATGTTTTGGAAAATCTCTTTCACAAACGGCCAGGCCTTGGGCGAGCCGCCGGGCATGATGGACGGGCCAATCAGCGCGCCCTCTTCGCCGCCAGACACACCGGTGCCGATGAACAGCAGCCCTTTGCTTTCCAGGTATTTGGTGCGGCGGTTTGTATCGGGGAAGTGGGTGTTGCCCCCGTCCATGATGATGTCGCCGGGTTCTAAGTGGGGGATGAGTTGCTCAATAAAGTCGTCCACCGGTTTCCCTGCTTTGACCATCAGCATGATCTTGCGCGGCTTGGCCAGGGAGGCTACTAACTCTTCGATGGAGTGCGCGCCGCGAATGGTTTTGCCCTGCGCGCGGCCTGCCAAGAAGTTGTCTACCTTGTCTACCGAGCGGTTGTAAGCGGTGACGGTGTAGCCCTTGCTGGCCATGTTGAGGATCAGGTTTTCGCCCATGACGGCGAGGCCTACCAAACCGATATCGGATAGATTTTTCATTGAAGCGGGTGCTTGTGGCACGTGTTTGACAGGCCGCCATTATTCACACCTCGGGCCTGCGGTGGTTACAGCCCGGGTTCAGGGGGGGTGGCAGGTAGCCAATGCGCCCACTAGCAGTACGCCTTGCGCTGCAAGCGCAAGGCGTCACGGTCAATGCTGGCCTGCAGGCGCTCCATATCGGCTGGGCACACGCCATGTTGTGCAAAGTGCTGCGGCCACTGGTCCACCGTGCGGGCTACTTGGCGGATCAGCTCAACGGCGCGCGGCTTTTTAATGCTGAACTCGCTGAGTTGGGACAGCGCATTCTCCAGCGTGGACTCTGCGCCAGACGCGCCGACGATGAGCGCCTGGTAGCCCAAATTTTGCAAGCTAGGCACCACGTCATACGCCGGAGACAGCGCGTAGTAGCCATCAAACTCTAGGCGCAGGGCGTGGTTGCGCTCATGGTCGTCGGTGTTGTCCATCAAGATGTTGAACACCATGCGCTGGAACAACTCTTCGCGCATGCGCACTTGGTGGTCTGGGTGTGCCAGGCGCAACACCACCGTGGCCAGCGCGGCATAGCTCTCAGGCAAGCTGGCAGCGCGCAGCACGGTGTTGGCAGACACGCAGTGCAGGCGCAAGTTCTCTTGGCGGTCAAACCGTTGGATCGTGAGCGCATGGCGTGCTTTGCCGTAGCGCGGCGCCAAGGGCAGCGTGCCGGTGCGCGCCACGGTGATACCCGCCAGGGCGGCCAAGGTCATGGTGGCGTGTTCAATCAGCGGTGTGTCTACCGGGTCATCCAGTTCGCTGAGCTTCACCACACACGGGCCGTCTGCCGTGTGCAGCAGGGCCTTGGGGTGTGCACCGCCTAGGCTGGCGCCGGGTTGCAGCAGGCGCTGCATGTCGGGGGCAATAGGGGCTTGCAGCTGAACGTCTTCAACGGCTTGGGCAAGCTCCGCCAGCTGGTTCAGCTGCGGATAGGGCCCCAGCTTGCGCGGTAGGTAGCGCTGTGCCGACACAGAAACCCCTAGCGCGCCAAAGCGGTCATCGCCCGCAAACAGCAGCATCTCCAAAATCGACAAGCGCGCTGGGCGGTCCACATGGCGAATGATGCGTTCGCCCCAGCGGTCTGGTCGGGCGTCGTCCAGCGCGCCGGGTGCACTACCACGCTCACCCGCGCTGTAAGTTTGCCCCGCAATGATCGGCAGGTCTTCGCTCAAAGCAAAGTGCCACCATGCCGGCGCATAAGTGAACATGGCACAGTCAGCAAGCAATCGCGACAGGCTAAGTTCCCCTACCAACACAGGGTTGCTCGGGTCCACCAGCGCCCAGACATACAGTTGGTCTTGCGGTTGGTAGGTGATAGGGTCAACGCCCAGCGCAGGGTCTTTCATAGCTTGCGAGATCCTGGTACTTTTGCTATCAACGCAGCCAGACCGGTGGCGGTACGAACAGAGCTTTCAGCGGCGCTGGCAAGGCGCTGTTGCTCTTTGAACTCTTCCAGTGCACCACGAGACCCTAAGCCTAGCTTTTCAGCAGCGCTGGCAAGGCGCTGTTGCTCTTTGAACTCTTCCAGTGCACCACGAGACCCTAAACCTAGCTTTTCAGCGGCGCTGGCAAGGCGCCGTTGCTCTTTGAACTCTTCCAGTGCACCACGAGACCCTAAGCCTAGCTTTTCAGCAGCGCTGGCAAGGCGCTGTTGCTCTTGGAGCTTTTCCAGTGCACCACGAGACCCTAAACCTAGCTTTTCAGCGGCGCTGGCAAGGCGCTGTTGCTCTTTGAACTCTTCCAGTGCACCACGAGACCCTAAGCCTAGCTTTTCAGCAGCGCTGGCAAGGCGCTGTTGCTCTTGGAGCTTTTCCAGTGCACCACGAGTCCCTAAACCTAGCTTTTCAGCGGCGCTGGCAAGGCTCTGTTGCTCTTTGAACTTTTCCAGTGCACCACGAGACCCTAAGCCTAGCTTTTCAGCGGCGCTGGCAAGGCTCTGTTGCTCTTTGAACTTTTCCAGTGCACCACGAGACCCTAAGCCTAGCTTTTCAGCAGCGCTAGCAAGGCTCTGTTGCTCTTGTAAGCTTTGCCGCATCTTGGTATGGCTGTCTGCTCTCTTCACGGGGTTATCTGCCTCTTTTGCGCGTGCGACTTCTGTATCTGCTGGCGTACTAGGGAGCGATTTCGATACGTTTTGTACACGGGCACGCGGCCGCACCTTGGCGACCTCGCGCTCTAGGGCAATGGCGTCATGTTGCGGGGCAATGAGATTGGCTATGGATGCGCTTGGGTTGATCAACCACACACACATCACGTAGGACGCCATGGCGACGGATGGGTCGCCTTTTTCAATGCGCGCCATGGTGGGCTGCGACACCCCAAGCCGCTGGGCCCATTGGGCTTGGGTTTCTTTGCGGCGTTTGCGCGCGACCACAATGTTTTGTGCCAACAGTTGAATCTGTTGGATAACCGCCTGCGGGTAGTCGGAAGCGCTGATATTTTGCTTTGGCATTCATAGATGTTACTTAATTTATCAATTTATGCAAATCTATGAATTTTTTATAGCGATTTCCCCGACTTTGCCGCGGGCGTTTGCAATGTCAATTTATTCATAAAAATAGCAAAATTCTATAAAAAAACAATACTTATGAATAGATTGATCAATTGCCGCTGACTGAATCTAGCGCTTCTGCGCCCCATCACAGGTGCTTAAAGGTAGCTGCCCAAGCGCAGGCCAACAACTAGGAACGTAGGGCTTAACTAGAGCGGCCACACACCGCACCAAGTGTCCAAGCGCCAAATCCAAATCAGCCTCCCGCATATGCCCATAGCCCAGTAGCACGCCGTGGTGGGGGCTGGGGGCGTGGGTGAAGCTGCTCAAGGGGTAGAGCTGCACGCCGCTGGCGCGCAGCGCGTCTTCTAGTTGGCGGCTGGCGGCAGGGGTGGGCATTTGCAGCAGCACATGCAGGCCTCCTGCGTCGCCTTGTAGGTGCAAGCCATGCGTCTGTAGCGCTTGCACTTGTGTGCGCACCAAGGCGCGCAAGGCCGCAAAGTGGCGTTGCAGACGGCGTAAATGGCGCTCTAGCTCACCGCTGGCCAAGAGCCAGGCCACTGAGCGCTGCACGGGCCAGGAGCAATGGCGGCGTTGTGACTCCACCAAGTCGCCCAAGCGTGCAGCAATGGCCGCTGGTGCCACCACAAAGCCCAAGCGCAGCGCGGGGCTGATGGCCTTGGCAAAGGTGCTCACCAAAATCACTTGCTCGGGTGCTTGCGCCAACAGCGGCAAGCTGTGCTCGCTGGCAAACGCAAACTCATGGTCGTACTCGTTCTCTAGCACCATGGTGCCGTGGCGCTGTGCCAGGTGCAGCAGCTGGGCCCGCCTGTGGGCGGCTAGCGGCACACCCAAGGGGTAATGGTGGGCAGGGGTGACATGCAGCAACGCAGGTGGTGTGTTGCCTTCAAACACCGCTTGCACCTGTGCGCCATGTGCGTCCACTGGCAAGGGCACCACCTGTGCGCCTTGTGCGGCAAATGCCTGGGCCGCGCGCAGGTAGCCGGGGTTTTCTACGGCGCACACATCGCCGGGGCGCAGGAGTAGCTGGGCTAGCAGCTCAATGGCTTGGCCCGCGCCTTGGGTAACCACAATTTGCGCGGGCGACACGGCAGCCCCGCGCTTGCGCTGCAGCCAGGTGGCAATTTCGTGGCGCAAACCCAGGTCGCCCATGGGGTCGCCATAGCCTGCAGGCGGCAGGGTGCGCCCCGCCTCTTTGCAGGCCGCGCGCCACACGCGCAGTGGTAGGCCCACCGTACAGGCTTGGCCCAAGCGCCAATCCAGCCCGGGGGCGACGGTTGCGGGCGCAGCGGCCGCCAAGCGCCGGGCAAGGTGCGGTGTGGGGGCAGTGTTGGGCTCAATGCCTAAGGTGTGACTGGGCAGTGGCGCCACAAAAGTACCCTTGCGGCCTCGGGCCTGTAGCAGGCCTTGGGCGCATAGCTCGGCATAGGCTTGCACCACCGTGTCGCGCCCCAGCTGCGCTTGCTCCGCCAGCGCGCGGCTGGGCGGCATGCGCCAATGGGTAGGCAGCGCACCACTGCGGATGGCACGGCTCAATTGCGCCAGCAGCTGGTGCAGCTGCGCTTGGCTGGGGTCCAGCTGCAGGGCAATGGGAAGGCGAGGGTCCATGGCGCGAGTATGCCCTTGCACGCTGTTTGGTGGGTAAATTTGCAGCCGTTTTGGTGGGTATTGGTGGGCCGAGGCCCGCACACTGGCGGCATGCAGATACGAATCATCACCGACGATTTCACCAGCGCCACCGACGGTGTGGCCGCCTTTGCCCAGCGGGGCTGGCCCACCGCAGTGGCCATGGGCGAGGCCTATGACCCCACCCTGCCAGTGCTCAGCGCCGACACCGACAGCCGCCTGTGTGCTCCTGAGGTGGCTGCCCAGCGCGTGGCGGCGTGGGCTAAGCAGTGGGCCACAGCGCCCGTGTTGGTCAAACAGTTTGACTCCACCTTGCGCGGCCCTTTTGCCGCAGAGTGCGCCAGCGCATGGACGCACAGCGGCAAGCCGCGCATGCTGGTGGTGCCCTCTTTTCCGGCGGCAGGGCGCACCATGCAGCACGGTGAAGTGCTGCTGCACGGCACACCGGTGCACCGCTCCGCCTTTGGCCAAGACCCGCACAACCCCGTGCGGCACAGTGGCTTGCTGGGCTACTTTGCCCCAGTGGGTATTGCGCTGCACCTCGTTGCCACGGTTGGCGAAGCGCAGGCGGCCTTTGCCGCAGGCCACACCGCCGTGGCGTTAGACATTGCTACCGACGAAGAACTGCAACACGCCGCTCGGCAATTTGTGGGGGATGCCGGCCTGCTGTGGGCTGGCTCTACCGGCATTGTGCGGGCCTTGGCGCAGGCGCTGGCCCCCGCGCAGCCAGTGGCTCCCAGCCCGTGGCGTGTCAGTGCAGCCCCGTGGGTGTTGGTGGGCAGTGTGAACCCCGTATCGCACGCGCAGGCCGCCACATTGGCTTTAGCCTGCCCAACCGTGCCACTGTTGCTGACCCGCCTGGTGCGCAGCGACCCATTGACAGCCACGCAGGCCTTGGTAGCCCAACTGGCGCAGGCCATTCAGAGTGGCCAGTGCGACGGCGTGGTGGTGACTGGCGGCGAAACCGCCAAAGCCTTGGCGCAGGCGCTGGGCGCCACGCAGCTGCGCGTGCTGCAAGACCTAGAACCCGGCGTGCCCCTGTGCCTGATGCAGGTGGCGAACCAGTGGGTCCCCCTTATTTCCAAAGCCGGTGGCTTTGGCGACTCCCACACCTTGGTGCGCTGTGCCCAAGCATTGATGAAAGGACAGGTATGACAACCGTCGCAGTGACCTTGGGCGATGCCGCTGGCATTGGCCCCGAAATTGTGGTTAAGGCTTTTGCCGACCCCGCGATCAACCCGGTCTGCTCCGCCTTTGTGGTGGGGCACGCAGCTACGCTGGAGCGCGCAGCACAGCGTTTCGCGCCTGGCTTGCAAGTGCGCCGCATCACCCACGCTGCGCAGCACCGCACCGCTGCGGGCGTGGTGGACGTGCTGGATGTGGGCGAGCTGCCGGATGACCTCCCCATGGGGCAGGTGAGCGCGCTGGCGGGCCAAGCGGCTTTTGAGGCCATTGACTGCGCCATTGGCATGGCGCTGCGGGGCGAGGTGGCGGCCATCTGCACCGCGCCCATCCACAAAGAGGCGCTGGCCGCTGCAGGGGTGCCTTACCCGGGCCACACCGAAATGCTGGCCGAGCGCACCGGCAGCACCGACACCGCCATGATGCTGGTCAACCCCCAGCTGCGCACCATACTGGTCACGGTGCACTGCGCCATGCGCCAAGCCCTAGAGCTGCTCACGGTGGAGCGCGAGTTGCGCATCATCTTGCTGGCCCACCGCAGCCTGCAAGCCATGGGCATGGCCCAACCGCGCATCGCGGTGGCAGGGCTCAACCCCCATGCAGGCGAAGGCGGCCTGTTTGGCAGCGAAGATTTGCAGATCATTGCGCCCGCCATTGCCCAGGCCCGAGCCATGGGCGTAGACGCCAGCGGCCCCCACCCGGGTGACACCGTGTTCATGCAAGCCCGCCGGGGGCGCTACGACATCGTGGTGGCCCAGTACCACGACCAAGGGCTGATTCCCATCAAGCTCTTGGGCGTGGAAGACGGCGTCAACGTCACCGCAGGCCTGCCCTTTGTGCGCACCAGCCCAGACCACGGCACCGCGTTTGACATTGCGGGCCAGGGCATTGCCGATGCCAGCAGCCTTAAGACCGCCCTGCGCGCTGCCGTGCAGCTCAGCCAAGGCGCGGCAGCGCGGTAAGCGCGCTCATTCATTCATCACTTATTTGAAAAAAAGGACACCCCATGAGCCGCTTCATCCTCATGCTCACCCATAGCGACCGCACTGTGGCAGACGCCCACGCCGTGTACCAAGGCCTGCGCGGCTGCCGCTTGGACTGTGTGGGTTTCAAAGACATTGGCCTGCCGATGGAAGACTTGGCCACGCTCACCCAGGCCATCCACGACGACGGCCGCACCGTCATGCTGGAGGTGGTGAGCAGCACGCGCGAAACAGAGCTGGCGTCCATCCAAGCGGCGGTGGAATTGGGGGTGGACTATGTGCTGGGCGGGCGCCATGCCGCCGAGGCCGCAGCGCTGCTGCGCGGCACGGGCATTCGCTACTTTCCGTTTGCGGGCCACACCGTGGGCCACCCCACGCGCTTGGTAGGCAGCATTGACGAGATCGTGGCCGACGCCCAAGCCCTAGCCGCTATCGAAGGTGTGCACGGCCTGGACTTGCTGGCCTACCGCTTCGACGGCAACGTGCCCGAACTCACCCGCCGCGTGGTGCAGGCCGTCAACATTCCCGTCATTGCCGCAGGCAGCATAGACCGGCTAGAGCGCATTGAAGCCATGCAAGCTGCAGGCGCTTGGGGCTTCACGGTAGGCAGCGCCCTGTTTGACGCCACCTTCGCCGTAGACCCCATCGCCGCCCAGGTGAACTGGATCTTGGCGCAAGAGGGAGTTGAGGTCTAAAACTGGCTGCTACGCCCATGGCATATGCGCAAGCAGCTATCAAAAATGTAGTGATCGAGCGGCGTGGATTGCCGCTGGCTTGCGGGGAAACGCTGGTTTCGCCCATTTTGGGCGGCTGAGTTTGCAAATTCACTCATATTTCCTTCACTGCACGCCACAATTTCACCTCGTATTTCCAAAGTGAATATCAAGGGTATTGCGCCCTGACAGATCGAGGGGAGCAATGGGCAGTCAAGCAAACAGTAATAGGACTCCAAAGTCAGCACTTGCCTTGGCGACTGCCATTGTCGTGCTTGCCTGTTGGTTGCAGGTTCGATTGCACCCCGAGGCCGAACACGCGGTGCTCCTACAGAACATTCAGTGGACTTTGGCATTTGCTGTGGGTGCATGGATGGCATGGAGCGGGTATCGGGCGTCCAGTCCCGAGTTGGCGATTGCCAAACGCCATCAATTCTTGGGCTTGCTATGCCTTGGTCTGGGGCAAGTGGTTTGGGACGTGCAGGCCTACGTAGCTTGGACGCCTTTTCCGGGGCCGTCGGACCTGGTCTTTTTCCCTTCCACGGTTTTCTTCCTTACAGGCTTTCTGGCATTGGTCCGCCGCGATAGGTGGACGCAGGTGCTTGCCGATGTTGCGGGCTTCGCCTTGGGTGCTGGGATACTGACCTTGACCTTGTACCTCTCCGTAGCGGGGGAAAGTCGGAAGTTTCAGCTGTTTGTGCTGTGCAGCTATCCCGTCGGTATGCTGAGCGCAGGAGCCTGTTTTGTGATTTTGCAACTGCATGACAGGCAACGGTGGCGGGTGGGCTCGCTCGCTCTAGGTATCGGTATCTGTGCACTTGGTTTGACATGGATGTCTTGGAACCTAGGGCAACTCAAGGGAGAGCAGCAACTTGGCACCATGACCAGCCTGGCGTTCTCTCTGTCAGCACTGACGATTGGTTGGGCGAGTTACGTTTGGCGGAGCCATGTGGACACGTCCGCCAGCTATGACCGTTTGTGTGAAGGAGTCCTGCGCCAGCTGCCTCTGGTGATGGTGGCACTTACGACCAGCACCTTAGGTCTCTTGGCCGTTGGTGATACGGTTCCGCATATTCTGCGCACTCCGCTGGTGTGGGCGGCCTTTCTGGTGTTGGTATTCGCTGTGTATCGGCAGACACGCTCGCTGAGCGAAAGAGACCGTCTGTTGGCGGCGGAGCGGGTGGTGCTGGAGAGCCAGGCGAAACTGCAGCATTTGGCCCACCACGATCCGC
This sequence comes from Rhodoferax aquaticus, assembly GCF_006974105.1. Taxonomy (NCBI): domain Bacteria; kingdom Pseudomonadati; phylum Pseudomonadota; class Betaproteobacteria; order Burkholderiales; family Comamonadaceae; genus Rhodoferax; species Rhodoferax aquaticus. The sequence goes on along the minus strand of NZ_CP036282.1, from coordinate 4,648,727 downwards.
TCACGGGCCTGCCCAACCTCACGCTCTTGCGGGACCGGGTGGACCAGGCCACAGAAACCGCGGGTCGGCATGGCACCAAGTTTGCGTTGATGTTTATTGATCTGGACAATTTCAAAGAGGTCAACGACACACTGGGGCACGATGCCGGAGATGCGCTGTTGTGCACCATCGCCGAGCGATTTCAGTCACTGCTGCGTGCCACCGACACGGTGAGCCGCCAAGGCGGCGATGAGTTTTCGATTGTTCTTCATGAGGTACAAGACCTAGCGCAAGTCTCGAGCGTTGCCGAAAAGCTCAGTGAGCTTGCCAATGGGTATCTCTCCATTCAGCACCAGGAGATACCCTTGTCGTTTTCAGTGGGCATTGCCATGTTCCCAGACGACGCCAGCGATTTCGCCGGTTTGATGCGTTGTGCCGATACCGCGATGTACAAGGCGAAGGCGGCTGGGGGGCGCACGTACCGGTTTTACGATGCCAAAATGAACGACGAAGCCGCATCTCGCATGCGCATTCGATCCCATTTGGCACGTGCCGTCGAAAAGAACGAATTGAGCCTGCTTTGGCAGGCGCAGGTGGATTTATCCAATGGTTCTTTTTGCGGTGTAGAGGCCTTGGTGCGCTGGACTCACCCTGAGCTCGGACAGGTATCGCCGGCCACTTTTATACCGGTTGCAGAGACGACAGGACACATTCTTCCCATCGGAACCTGGATTCTCCATACCGCCTGCCGGCAGGCCGCGGCTTGGCTTGCACAAGGGCTGCAGATTTCCTCCATATCGGTCAACATTTCTATGGTGCAGTTCATTCGTGGCAATGTTGAACTCCAAGTAGCAGAGGCCTTGCGCAGCTCCGGCTTGCCCCCGTCGCTGCTGAAATTGGAGATTACAGAATCAGTGTTCATGCACGATAAAGACACTGTGCTGGAAACCGTCGATCGCTTGGTGAAATTGGGCGTGAAACTGTCTATTGACGATTTTGGAACAGGGTATTCGAGCCTTTCTTGTGTGCAGCGCCTCAAGGTAGATGCCATCAAAGTCGACCAGTCTTTTGTTCGTGGCCTACCTGGCAATGCAGGTTCTTGCGCCATCGTCAAAGCGGTCATTGACATGGCCAAAGCCATGGAATTGGCCGTGGTCGCAGAGGGTGTGGAAACACAGGAACAGTGCGATTGGCTCCGTCAAAACGGCTGCGGCATTGCCCAGGGCTACCTTTTTTCAAAGCCCCTTGGGGCTTCAGATTTTGAAAACTTGTGGGCTCACGCGGCATGGCGTAGCGCTAGTCAAAACAGGCTGCAGTACGGTTAACGCCTTCTTGGTCGTGCGAGGGATGTAAGCGCTGTGCGATGCTCGTGTGTGTCGTCAAACCGGTGAAGAGGGTTTGATGCACTCACCGTGGGGACCAAAGCCTTGGCGCCTTGCTCAAATGACGCAGTGAATATGGGGTCAAACACTGCGCTGGACCTCAAAGCGCTTTGTGTGGGCGACAATTTTGTTTTTGTTCTATCAAGCCCTCTATGCCTGGTTCATTTGACGAGCAGTTCGAACGCTCATTCGGTGCGGTTGCATTCATTGCCAACCGGCACATGATGGATCACATGCGTCGCCTGTCTGTGGAAATGGAAATGGATTTCGAGTCTGTGTATGTGTGGGGATTGGTCGCACATTTGGGTGCCATCAAGTACTTCGGCACCGGGAGAGACTCCGCTCAGGAGACGCCTGTCAACAGTGTTCCTCAAGAGGCGTTGCAGGGGGTGCGGCTTTCAGATCTGACCGCGATATCAGGCTTGCCCAGAGAGACATTGCGACGCAAGCTCGAGGCCTTGCAAGCAAGCAAAAGGCTTTTGCGGGATGACAAGGGTCTATGGGTATTGCATCCAGATGGGATTGAAGAGCGGACCAAGGAATTCACCAAAGAAACGGTGCGGCGCTTGTTGAATGCGGCCCGAGATATTGAACAGCTGCTATCGCGCAGCTAGCCAAGCGAGAGCCCCATGTAAGTCAATGCTGAAGGTCTGCTTCAGTGGAGTGGTGCGACCTTAGTTCCGGCTCGCCCTGGAGCTTTCGCAAGGTATGGGTTTATGCCACACTGGTGCTATTCCAGTTACGGAGTGCAGCACATCCATGTGGTCTGAAATCAGTTCACCCGAGGCATTCGCGCAGGCTTGCGGCCTGTTGCAGGCCGTGCTTGCCATCTTGATGTGGCAGCACCGCGCCATGCGACGCGGTTGGGGTTTGGGCTGGTTAAGCCTGTCCATGGCCACCGGTGCATTGCTGAATCTGGCGGCTCCTTGGTTGATTACGCCACTGCTAGTGCCCGATGCGCTGCGCCAGTCCTCACGGTGGTTGTTGGCCGTCGCCATGCTAGCGGGCTTTGGCAGTTTGGCGGCCATGGTGGCTGGCTTGCGCGCCTTCTGTGAGCGCCCGGGCTGGAAGCCAAGCACGGTTTTCCTTCTGGTATGGCTTACTTTGCCAGTGATGGTCATTCTGGCAGGCATGCTCAGAATTTCAGGCGTTGCAGATTGGGCGACCTTGGTGCTCTTTGCCTATGGTGCCCTGCTCTGTATGGACGCGGCTAAAGATGAGCGGGGTGTCGGGCATCCGTTGCTGGCGGCTGTGCTGGTGCTCCACCCCGTGATACTGATTGCCATGGGGTTTGCCTCCATGGATGTGGCTAGCGCGCGGTATTTCTCCTCTGCACCGTACACCATCATTGGCGTCGTGCTGTTCTCCGTTGCGCTGAACCGTATGCGCTTAGAGCGCGAACGCGCGCAGCAAGAGTTGCATGCGCTCAATGGCGCGTTGGAACAGCGTGTTATCCAACGTACGCAGGAAATTGCGCAACGCAATGAAGAGCTGGCATTCAGTCTGGAGCAACTGGAGCGGGCCCGTGAAGAACTTGCCAGCAGCGAGCAGCGCTTGCAGCATGTGATGACCGCCAGCGGTGAAGGCATCTGGGACTGGAACGTCCGAGACGGAACGATGTACAACAGCCCGCGCTTAAGTGAAATGATGGGCTTTCCGCTCGAAGAGCAGCACCGCAACATCTCTGTGTTTGACACGCTGACGCCCCCAGAGGAGCGCGCTGCCATTCAGGCGGCTATCGGCCATTGCCTGGAGGGGCACGGGCCCTATCGGTTGGAGCACCGCATGCGGCGAAAGGACGGTGGCATGTTGTGGGTCGATGACCGGGGTGATGTCGTGGAACGCGACGCCAATGGCGCGGCTTTGCGGATGGTGGGTAGCGTTGCGGATATCACGCCGCGCAAAGAGGCTGAGCAGGCGTTGCGAGCGGCCCAGGAGCGACTGGTCCACGCTGAAAAATTGGCTGCGCTGGGTGGGCTTGTGGCCGGTGTTGCCCACGAGCTCAACACTCCCTTGGGCAACGCCTTAACGACGGTCAGTGCATTGCACGATGGCCTACGGAACCTCTCCAATGCGCAGACCAGTGGCACCTTGCGCCGTTCCCAGCTAGAGGCATTTCTGGATGAAGGGCTGGCTGCAGGGGAGTTGGTCATGCGCAATGTGGACCGTGCGGCCCGGCTGGTTGAAAGCTTCAAGCAGGTCGCAGTGGATCAATCGAACCTGCGTCGGCGGACCTTCGATTTTGGCCTTGTCGTGCAAGACACGATCGCCATGTGCAGGCCCTCCTTTAAGACGAAACCGGTGACGATTGAGGTAGATATTCCAGCCGGTATGACGATGGACAGCCATCCGGGGCCGCTGGAGCAGGTGTTGACTAACCTCATTCAAAACGCCGTGGTCCATGGCTTAGGCGACTTGCCTGCGCTGCATCTGCGCATCACCGTTCAAGCTTTAGCACACGACGGGCAGCAGGGCGTGGAAATGGTCTTTGCAGATGACGGACAAGGCATGACCAGCGAAGTGGTCAAGCAGGCCTTTGACCCCTACTTCACGACGCGCTTTGGCCAGGGCGGCTCGGGGCTGGGGCTCTACATTGTGTACAACCTGGTGCAAAGCGCTTTGGGTGGGACCATTGCGCTGAAAAGCACCCCAGGTCACGGCGTAAAGTTCACCCTGTGGTTGCCCACCGTGGCACCCCAGTCTGTGCCAAGCGCGATCGATGACATGCCGTGATACTTTCCTTGACATGCCCTCAAGGGATGACTGATTTGAGCCATTCAATGCCGGTGTTCTGCTAGCTGGATGGATCTTTGCCAAGAATAGGGCGTGGTGCTATCCTCTTTTGACCCCACCTTGAAAGGCTCTCATGACAGTTCTGCGACGCAACAATGTGCATGTCTTAGAGGGCTCTGGCCCGACCTTGGTCTACGGGCATGGGTTTGGCTGCAGCCAGAACATGTGGGACCGCATTACCCCCGCCTTTGTGGGTGAAACCCAGCAGGTGTTGTTTGACTATGTGGGCAGTGGCCAGTCTGACATAGGCGCTTTTGACCCCCAACGCTACGCATCGCTGCAGGGCTACGCCCAAGATCTGATCGAGGTGTGTGACGCCCTGAGCCTGAAGGGCGATGTGATCTACATCGGCCACTCTGTCAGTTGCAGCATTGGCGTGTTGGCCGCCATTGCCAGGCCCGAGCTGTTCCGTAAGTTGGTGCTCTTGGGCCCCAATCCGTGCTTTGTGAATGATGCAGAAGGCTATGTCGGTGGATTTGAGCGCGCGGACCTAGAGGGCTTGCTGGCGTTGATGGATCAAAACTACATCGGTTGGGCCAACTACCTGGCGCCCGTCATCGCGTCACAAGACGAGTCGGGCGCAGTGACACGGGAACTCTCCAACAGCTTTTGCTCTACCGACCCGGTGGCTGCACGGGTGTTTGCACAGACCACGTTCTTTTCCGATAACCGGGCCGACTTGGCCAAAGTGGGCCAAGACTGCCTGGTCATTCAGCACCGACACGACACGCTCGCGCCCTTGGCCGTAGGCGAATTTGTGCATGCCCATTTGCGCAACAGCACCTTGAAGGTGTTGGACGTGTCGGGCCATTGCGCCCACATGAGCCACCCGCAAGCGGTGATCGAGTTGATTCGTGCATTCATTTAGGCACCGCTTACCCCTTGCAATCCTTCGACACACTGCCTTGCCCGGTATTGGTCACTGATCGATACGGACGTATCGCGACGGTCAACGCCAGTTTGCTGGACTTGGTGGGGGGTGACAGCCAGCGGTGGTGCGGCCAGTCCATGGAGGGCATGCTTCCGGTGCCCAGTCGCATCTTCTTGCAAACCCACTTGTTGCCCATGGTGCTGCACGACGGGCACCTTCAAGAAATCAAGCTGGAGGTGCTGGACCGGCAGGGTGCGCGTACGCCGGTCTTGGCCAACTGCAAACGCTGGCTCGATGGGGACATGGAGTTCTACCACTGGGTGCTGTTTGTATCGCGTGAGCGCAGCCGGTTTGAAGCTGAATTGCTAGAGGCCCGCAACCGTGCTGAGGCCAGCGCGCGTGCCCTGGCTGAGCGAGAACGTGCGCTGACCGCCTTGTCCAGTGAGTTGCTTGCGGCGCAAGAGAAGGTGCGATTGGCCACAGAGAGCAGTGGCATAGGTGTTTGGGACCTCAATTTGGTGACGGGGGAACTCATTTGGGACGCCCAGAGTTACCGTTTGCACGGCTTGGAGCCCTGCACAGAAGCCCGTGATTACGGCTTTTGGGCGGCTCATGTGCACCCTGACGATATAGGCGCGGCTGATGCTGCTTTCCAACGGACCTTGTTGACAGGGGCTGACTTTTTCAGCGAGTTCAGGGTCGTGTGGCCAGATGGCACTGTACGCCACATGCGCGGTTTTGGTCGACTCGGGAGAGACGCACATGGCCAAGCGGTGAGCGTGGTCGGCACCAACATTGACGTCACCGAGGCTGTTCACCATGCCCAATCGCTCAAAGAGGCCCGTGACCAGGCGGAGGCCGCCAGCCAGAGCAAAGGCCAGTTTCTGGCCAATATGAGCCACGAGATTCGCACCCCTATGAATGCGATCTTGGGCATGCTCGCCCTGCTGCAACACACCGACTTAACGTCGCGCCAAAGAGACTACGCCAGCAAGACCGAGGGCGCTGCCAAGTCGCTGTTGGGCCTACTCAACGACATTTTGGACTTCTCCAAGGTGGACGCCGGCAAGATGACGCTGGAGCGGGAACCCCTGCGGCCTGATGCCCTGTTGCGCCAACTGGCGGTGGTGCTCTCAGCCAATGTGGGTGCCAAAAACATTGAGGTGCTGTTTGACGTAGACCCTGCTTTGCCTGAGGTGGTGTTGGGCGATGCGATGCGCTTACAGCAAGTGCTGATTAACCTGTGCGGCAATGCCATCAAGTTCACCACGGTGGGGCAGGTGGTGCTGGCACTGCAAGTGCAGGCGTGCAGTGCCGAGGAGGTCACCGTGCAGTTTTCAGTGCAGGACACCGGCATTGGCATTGCCCCGGAGCACCAGCAACACATTTTTAGCGGTTTCTCGCAGGCCGAGGCGTCCACCACCCGCCGTTTTGGTGGCACCGGGCTGGGCTTGGCCATTTGCAAGCGCTTGGTCGAGCTCATGGGCGGACAGATTGGCATCAACAGCACGCCCGGTGTGGGCAGCACCTTTTTCTTCACCATCACGCTGCCGGTGGTCGCTGACCTGGAGGACGCGGAAAACGCGCAGGGCACCCAGTCGGCGATGCGCCGCGCATTGGTCGTGGATGACAACCCGATTGCCGGGGCTTTGCTGGTGCGCATGGTGCAGTCTCTGGGCTGGACTGCCCACCTGGCAACCAGCGGGGCGCAGGCCCTGGCCTTGGTTGCTGCTACCCATGGGCCCAACAGTGAGCCACCCTACGACGTGGTCTACATGGACTGGCAGATGCCTGAGATGGACGGCTGGCAGACAACAGCCGCTTTGCAGCAATGGTGTGCCCAAAGTGGTCTTGCGCCACTGCGCACCGTCATGGTGAGCGCCCATGGCCGAGAGAACCTGTCGCAGCGCTCGCCCGACGAGCAAGCCCTGTTGCACGGCTTTTTGGTCAAGCCGGTCACTGCTTCTATGTTGCGGGAAGCGGCCGATGAGCAAGCCCCGGGCCACTCTAGGGTCAGGCAGTCGGCGCGCGGGGGCAGCAGTTTGCGCCAGCTCAACGGCATGCGCATTCTGGTGGTGGAAGACAATCTGATCAACCAACAGGTGGCCGAGGAATTGCTGACCATGGAGGGGGCCGTGGTGTCCCTGGCCGCCAATGGGCTGCTGGGCGTGGAGGCGGTGCGCGCTGCCGCGCCCCCGTTTGATGCGGTGCTGATGGACATTCAGATGCCCGTGCTCGACGGCTATGGCGCAACCCAACGTATTCGCGAAGACTTGGGGTTGACAGCGCTGCCCATTGTGGCCATGACCGCCAATGCCATGGCCGGTGACCGCGAAATGTGTCTGGCCCGTGGCATGACTGACCATGTGGGCAAACCCTTTGACATGGCGCAATTGGTGTCGCTGTTGATTCGCACCACTCGGTTTACGCCAAGTAGAGGGGATACACATGGCGCTGTGCCAGAGGTATTGGCCGAAGCGGCCCTGTCCATTGCGGGGCTGGACGTGGGCACCGCGATTGCGCGCATGTCGGGCCTCAGGTCCCTGTATGTGCGCACCGCGCGCGATTTTTCTAAGGGGCTGGGCTCTGTGGTGGCGGACTTACGGGCGTTGGTTGAGACAGGTGCCCACCCGCAAGCCTGCATGCTGCTGCACACCCTTAAAGGCAATGCCGGCACGGTGGGAGCCACGGCGCTTGCCCAAGAGGCTGGCCGACTGGAGACCCTGTGCGCAGATGCCAGACCTGACACCAAGCCCCTGCCACTGACCACGCTGGAAGCCTTGGTCATCAGTACCGCCGCGTCGCTGCACCAAGCAATGGAGGCGCTGGAACCGGCGTCAGCCCCAACGTCGCCATTGGCTCTGGCAACCCCACAAGCGCACGCCGCTTTACAGGAGTTGGTCGGTTTGCTTCAAGCGTCGGATCTGGCGGCCTTGCAGCGCTTTGCCGAATTGCGCACCACGCTGCAGAGCCTACCTGCGGAGTCGCTCGACGGTCTGGACGAAGCGTTGCAGAACTTGGACCTGGACACGGCGCTGGCGCTGTGTCTCGCCTGCATGGGCAAGGGATAAGCCTCAGACATAAAGACGGTGATTTTGCTTTGCAGCCCTGCGGTGGCTGACAGCCCAACTCCACCGCTCACTCGGATGACGCTTCACCAGAACCTGCTCACGGCACCCAAGCCGGAAAGTAGCCCAAAGCGCCTTGCACTGCGCTGTCGTGTGCGGGCACTACTACCAAGTTGGGCTCTGCCTGCATCAGTGCGCGCACCTTTTCTAGGCTGCTTTGGGTCTGCTGCGCGTCGCCGTCCACCAGTTTGCCGGCCACCCAAAACTTGGGCTCGCCCTGCTGCAAAGCGGCCACGGTCCACGCCACGTCGCCTATGAAGAAGTACTGCGTGCCCGAGTCAGTGGTCACAAACAGGCCCATGGAGCCCGGGGTGTGGCCAGGCATGGGTACCAGCACTACTTTGCCGTCTTGGTACAGGTCTAGGCTTTCGGGATAGCCCTTGAATGGGACCGGTTGAAACGCCAGTGCGTCCCACTGGATGGAGGCGGCGCTGATTTGCGACTCCCAGGTGCCGCCAGGGCCGGTGCTGGGATGGCGAATGAGCGCCAGTTCTGCCGCAGCAACGCCTACTTTCGCTTCGGGAAAGTCTTGCACCCCGCCCGCATGGTCCCAATGGCTGTGGCTCAGGATCACACGTTTCAGCGGGGCGATGCCAGCCTTGTCGAGCTGCGCACGCGCAGGGACTACGGGCTTGTCGTACTTAAAAAACGGGCGCCACCAAATGGGCATGCCTTGTTGGTATTGGCCGTCAATCTGGCTGCCCATGCCGGTGTCAAACAACAGGTAGTCCTTGCCGTGCTTGATCAAAAAGGCTGAGAAGTTGGAGTCCACTTGTTGGGTGAGGCTGCCACCAGGTACCAGCAGCGCCTCCACCACGGCCACTTGCGATGTTTTGATGATGGCAACCCCCACTTCAGGCGCGGCGCTGGGCTTGGGGTTTGTGGTTTGGGCGTGCAGCGCGGCTGTTAAAACAACCGGCAACACGAGCGTGAGCAAAAGCTTGAAAGGGTGCAACATGGCTTGTCCAATGGGGTAAAAGAACCGAGCGTAAAGCTTGGTCTATGCTCCAATGTCAAGCATTCATCGTTCAGCGGTGTCGCCATGCCACATCGCCAACTCACCACGCATCCGCCACCATGAATATCAGTCAACTCGCCAAAGCCGTGGGGGTGTCCACCGACACCGTGCGCTACTACGAAAAACAAGGTCTGATTGGCGCGCCACAGCGACAAGCCAACGGTTATCGCAGTTACACCGAGGCGCATGTGGGTTTGCTGCGTTTTGTGCGCGGGGCGCAGGGGCTGGGCTTTTCATTGGCCGAGATTCAAACCATCTTGCCGCAGGTGGCCCAAGGTACCTTTGGCCGCACAGAAATTGAGCAGCAACTCAAAGCCAAGATGGCGCAAATCGACGCGCACATGGCCCAACTCAAGACCTTGAAGAAAGAGCTAAACGCCACCTTTGATGCCCTGCGCTGTGCGCCCACACAGCCGGTGTCCACCGCCCACGCCACCGCACCAGACAGCGGCAGCGGAGCAGGTGCTGCTACGGTGCGCCGCACGTTTGCCAAGCGCGGTTGAGGCGTGCCTCTGTGGCTTTGAACACTCCTAGGTTGCGCTAGCAGGTGATGCTTGAAGGCGGGTTTACATCGGGCATTGCAGGCTCACCGCCTGTAGCGGGGCGTTGGTCTGCACATCGCTGAGCACCAGGTTCACTTGCCGGGGGTGGTCGGCCTGCTGTGGGATGGCGGTGAACTGTAGCGTTTGCTTGCCCGTGTAGCGCCCCACCGGCACGTACTGGCGCACCACAAAGTCGTGCTGCAAAGTCTCGCCCGCGTTTTCTCCGGCCTTGACTTGTGAGCTGTGTCCGTGCTCAGTCACCGTCCAATACGCGGACCAGCGGCGGTTGGGGTCCAGGGGTTGCACCTGCGCTTCAAAACTAATGTTGTCGGCACTACGGCGCAAGGTAATTGTGGCCCCTGCCGGGCCTTCAGCTTGTGCAGCAGAGCCTTGCCGCCAGTTGCGCCAATCCAGCCCATCGCGAACCAATTGCGGTGTGTAAATACTGTTTAAGCCTTGCGTGGCCGCCTGGTCGCGTTGACGCTGGGTGAACTCGGGGGACGCAAAGCGGTCCTTCCAACCAATGTAGTCCCAGTAGGCCACGTGAAAGGCTTGCGCCACCACGGCCTTGCCCTTCAAGGTGGACAGCCACTTATCCGCCGGTGGGCAGGAGCTGCAACCTTCCGATGTGTACAACTCAATCACCGGCGTGCGCTGTGCACCAGACGTCATGCTGCATGCCAAGGGCGCAGCCATGGAAGCAATCGGCAGTAGCCAAACGATAGCGATGCCCGCTCGCCGCCAAGGCGGGTGTACGGGTGGCTTGTGCGTGCCGTGTGTTGATGCCCGTGTTGTCATGCCACTCACCCTCTTGAAGATTATGGCCTTTGGTCGTAGATGGGCGTGGTTTATTACAGGGGGCTGCAGACCATGGGGGGCTTCAGAGCAGTCTAAGTGATGCCGATGCGTTGCGTAGGCATGGGTATGGCAAAGCAAGGCGACTGCCTTTGCACGCGCTTTACATGCACGGCATACACTGGCCTAACAAGCGCAAACGATGCAGCTAACCGTGTGCAAATCATTACGGTAAATCTGGAGGTCACCATGAGAAAACAACGGGGTATGCGGGGCTTGGTTTGGGCCACTGTGGTGGCGCTTAGTGGCGCGGCCGTCGCGCAGACAGAGCCTGTGCAGCGCAGCGCTGGGGGCGGGTTGATGCCGGGCGCCATGGCGCCTCAGCGCGCCGATACCTCGGGCATCCATAGCAAGTTCTTGGATGTGCCGTATGCAGCCATGTCGCCTGCGCAGACGCTGGACTTGTACCTACCCAACGACGCCCAAGGTCCTTACCCTTTGATCATTGAAATCCATGGCGGCGGTTTTATGCTGGGCTCCAAGTCTGCCGACATCGGGCCTATGTTGCTGGGGCTGCAGCGTGGCTATGCACTGGCGTCTATCAACTATCGCTTAAGCAGCGAAGCAAAGTTTCCTGCTGCGGTGAATGACGTAAAGGCCGCCATACGCTTTTTGCGTGCCAATGCGGCGAAGTACCAACTAGACGCTAACCGCTTTGCCACCTGGGGAGGCTCTGCCGGCGGCAACCTGTCGGCCATGGCGGCTTTGTCTGGTGGGGTTCAAGCCTTGAGCGACCCTGCGCTGGGGCTGATGGATACCTCTGACAGAGTGCAGGCAGCCATTGTGTGGTTTGGGCCCATCGACTTTGGAGCAATGGATGCAGAGTTTGCTGCGCTGGGCACCAGCGGCAGAATGGGTGCTACCAACGCGCCATCTTCCGCCGAGTCCCGCTATTTGGGGCAGGTCATAGGCACCCCGCAAGCGCAGACACTGGTGCAAGAGGCCAATCCATTGAGCTACCTCACACCCGACGACCCGCCCTTGTATGTCCAGCACGGTACCGCTGACCGCAATATTCCGATCACCCAGTCCGTCAACTTTGCGGCCAAGGCAGGCGCTGTCTTGGGCAAAGACCAGGTACGCTTTGAGCCCATCGAGGGCGCAGACCATGGGGGTGCCCGATTCAACGCGCCTGACAACGCAGGCAAGATCTTGGACTTTTTAGACCAAGCCCTCAAGCGGCCGCGCGTGCCCGGCTGATCAGCTTGCCGTGCGGCAGGCTCGATAGGCGGCGATACAGGTGCCCACAGTAGCCTTTGATGGCCAAGCATTTGTTGATTTCGTCCACCGGCAGTGGACCGGAGACCACCACAATGTCATTGGCACTGTCATGTGCGCCGGATGCGCGCAACCGCCGCCGTGCCGAAGTCGCCCACGACTGAATGCGCCCAGGCGCCCCATGGTCGTGCAGCTTGCCGGTGCTGGCGTCAAAGGCAATGGCCACGGTGTCGGTCTTCAAGCGCAGCCGGTGCTCCCCTGTGGCCACACTTTGCGGTGTGCTCAGGTCATACAAACAATAGCTGCCCTCTTTCAGTTGGTATTGCAAAGCCATGCGATCTCCTCAGTTGCGCAAATTCTGAGGTTCCACCGCCAAAACTAAAGCGAGAACAAGCGGGGCATTGGGGGGGCTTTTTGAGAGTGATGGGGTTTTGTCTTGCCCCATAGCGACTACGACGCCCGCTTTATTTATGTCAACCGGCCCGTTAAGCGCCCTCCAGCACCTTCAACGCCTCCAGTGCCCAGGCGATGCTACCTTCCTCATACAGGATCCCCTTCTTGAGGATCAGATGCTGGAGTCGCGCAGCCCGGGACATCGCGTCGCCCCGTGAAAAGTCGCGCGCCTCAATAGCCCGGTAGTGCGCCAGCTTCTCGGTGTGCTGTGCCATGCGGGCGCGCAGCTCGGCACTCAAGTCCACCTCGTCCAGCGCCGCATCGGCACGCAGTTTTACGATGAATTCATCGCGCAAATCCATGGGCGCTGCGGGTTCGCGGGTCCAGCGCACCAGCTCGGCGCGGCCCGCAAGCAGCACCTTGTATTCGCGCTTGCGGGTGGCGCCGGCGTCGGGGGCGGAGTCGGAGACGATCCAGCCTTTTTCTTCCATGCGGGCCAGTTCGCGGTAGATCTGCTGGTGGGTGGCGTGCCAGAAGTAGCCGATGGACTTGTCAAACCGGCGCGCCAGTTCGTAGCCTGAGGACGGTTTTTCGATAAGGGAGGTGAGTACGGCGTGGGCAAGCGACATGGGGGTGAGTCTAAGGGTAGCTCTCTAGCTATGCAACCAGTTGCATAAACTTCGCTAGACTTCTACACTACTGCAACTGGTTGCATAGTTGCACCACAGCCACCTAACAACAACGGAGACCGCCCCATGACCACCGCCCCCACCTACCCGCACATGCTCCAGCCCCTGGACCTGGGCTTTACCACCCTGAAAAACCGGGTGCTCATGGGCTCCATGCACGTGGGCCTAGAAGAAGCCAAAGACGGCTTCAACCGCATGGCTGCCTTCTACGCCGAGCGCGCCAAGGGCGGTGTAGGCCTGATCGTGACCGGTGGCATTGCCCCCAATGACCGCGCCCGCCCCATGCCCGGCGGTGCTGCCATGACCACGCAAAAAGAAGCCGACAAGCACAAGGTAGTGACCGATGCCGTACACGCCGCAGGCGGAAAAATTTGCATGCAGATCCTGCACTTTGGCCGCTACGCCTACCACCCCGAGCTGGTGGCACCCAGCGCCCTGAAAGCGCCCATCAGCCCCTTCCGCCCCCATGCGCTCACCACTGAGGAGGTGAGCCAGACCATTGAGGACTACGCCAACGCAGCGGCACTGGCACAAAGCGCGGGCTACGACGGCGTGGAGATCATGGGTTCTGAGGGCTACCTGATCAACGAGTTCATTGCCAAGCAGACCAACCAGCGCGACGACGAATGGGGCGGCTCTTATGAAAACCGCATCCGCTTCCCGCTGGAAATCGTGCGCAAAACGCGCGCACGGGTAGGCGCCAACTTCATCCTCATCTTCCGCCTCTCCATGTTGGACTTGGTAGAAGGTGGCTCTACCAAGGAAGAAGTAGTGCAACTGGCGCAAGCGCTGGAGGCCGCGGGCGTCACCATCCTGAACACCGGCATCGGCTGGCACGAGGCCCGCATTCCCACCATCGCCACCAAAGTGCCGCGCGCCGCGTTTGCCTGGGTCACCGAGCAGCTCAAAGGCAAAGTGAAAATTCCGCTGATCGCCACCAACCGCATCAACACGCCGGAGGTGGCTGAGCAAATTCTTAGCAGCGGCCAAGCCGACATGGTGAGCATGGCCCGCCCCTTCCTGGCCGACCCGCTGTTTGTGCAAAAGGCCGCCGAGGGCAAGGCGGACCAGATCAACACCTGCATAGGCTGCAACCAGGCCTGCCTGGACCACACCTTTGGCGGCAAGATCACCAGCTGCCTGGTAAACCCGCGCGCCTGCCATGAGACGCTGATGGTGGACAGCCCCGCCCCCAGCAAAGAGCGCATCGCCGTGGTGGGCGCAGGCCCGGCCGGTCTGGCCTTTTCTACCGAAGCGGCCAGGCGCGGCTTTGAGGTGACGTTGTTTGATGCGGCCAGCGAAATCGGCGGCCAGTTCAACGTAGCCAAGCAAGTGCCCGGCAAGGAAGAGTTTTACGAGACGCTGCGCTATTTCGGCAAGCAAATTGAGCTGACGGGCGTGAAGCTGCAGCTCAACCAAAAAGTCAGCGCCCAAGACCTGACAGCGGCTGGTTTTAAGCACGTGGTGCTGGCTACCGGCGTGACACCGCGCATGCCTGAGATTGAAGGCATCACCCACCCCAAGGTGCTGGGCTACCTGGACGTGCTGCGCGACAAGAAGCCGGTAGGCAAGACCGTGGCGCTGATTGGCGCAGGCGGCATCGGCTTCGACACTGCCGAATACTTGCTGCACGAAGGCACTAGTCCAAGCTTGGACCAGGTCAAATTCTTTGCCGAGTGGGGCGTAGACACCACGTTTGCCCAAGCTGGCGGCATCAAGCCCGCACACATTGAGAAAACCCCACGCAAGGTTTACCTGCTGCAACGCAAGACCAGCAAAGTGGGCGACGGCCTGGGCAAGACCACAGGCTGGATTCACCGCACCTCGCTCAAGAACCGCGAGGTGGAAATGATCAACGGCGTGACCTACCGCAAGGTGGACGATGCCGGCCTGCACATCACCGTGGGCGGCAAGGACATGGTGCTGCCGGTTGACAACGTGGTGGTTTGCGCAGGCCAGGACCCGCAGCGCGCGCTGCAGGCTGAGCTGCAAGCCGCAGGCGTGAACGTGCACCTGATAGGCGGTGCCGATGTGGCTGCCGAGCTGGACGCCAAGCGTGCCATCAAGCAAGGTACCGAGCTGGCTTTGGCCTTTGGCGCTAAGCCTGCTCAGGCAGCTGAAGCCGGCGCTGCACCCACGCTGGCGCAAACGCTGCCCGCACCCGTGGCCGCCAGCCTCAAGCTGTGGCACCAGATGATTGCCGAGAACAACCTGGCCGAGCTGCCCACCATCTTGCACCGCAAGGCCGTGTTCCGCTCGCCCATGGCGCATACGCCTTACCCCAGCGCGCAGGCAGTGCAAGTCATCTTGACCAATGTGGTGCAGGTGTTTGAAGACTTCAAATACCACCGCGAGCTGGCCAGTGCCGACGGCCACAGCCTGGTTCTGGAGTTCAGCGCCAAGGTCAACGGCAAAGAACTCAAGGGCATTGACATGGTGCAGTTCGACGCTGAGGGCAAGATCACCGACTTTGAAGTGATGGTGCGCCCCATGAGCGGCCTGCAGGCGCTGGGGGACGAGATGGGCAAGCGACTGGCGCCCTACATGGCCATGATGAAGCCAGCCAAGACCTGAGCTTCTGATTCATCAATACTATAAAAATAGTAGCAGCTAGCGCACATTCCAACTGCGCTAGCAGCCTATTTGCCACCTAAAAGGAGACACGCATGGAGTTTGAAACCCTGAAAGTCACGCTGGACGCACACATTGCCACCATCCGCCTGAACCGCCCCGACAAAGCCAACGCCATGAACGCCACCATGTGGCAAGAAATCCGCCAGGCTTTTGAGTGGGTGGACCGCACCCCCGAGGCGCGGGTGGCGGTGTTGCAAGGCGAAGGCAAGTTGTTCTGCGCGGGCATAGACCTACAAATGATGATGGGCATAGGCCCGCAGATTGCCAACGACTGCGACGGCCGCATGCGCGAGAGCCTGCGCCGCATGATTCTGGATATGCAAGACACGCTCACCAGCCTCGAGCGCTGCCGCAAGCCGGTGCTGGCGGCCATCCATGGCGGTTGCATAGGAGGTGGCATCGACCTGGTGACCTGCGCCGACATGCGCTACGCCAGCACCGATGCGTTTTTCACCATCAAGGAGATCGACATCGGCATGACCGCCGACGTGGGCACCCTGCAGCGCCTGCCTAAGCTGGTGGGCGATGGCATCACCCGCGAGCTGGCCTACACGGGCCGCAAGATGGACGCCACTGAGGCCAAGAGCATCGGCCTGGTGAACCGCGTGTTTGAAAGCCGCGAAGCGCTCTACGCTGGGGTGCAAGAGATTGCCGCCACGATTGCGGCCAAGTCACCGCTTTCCATTCGCGGCACCAAGGAAATGATCACCTACGCCCGCGACCACAGCGTGGCCGACAGCCTGAACTACATCGCCACCTGGAACGCTGCCATGCTGATGAGCCAGGACCTGACCGAGGCTATGACGGCGAACATGCAGAAACGCTCGCCCGTCTTTAGGGACTGACCCGCCGCAGCGGCTACGCCTACCCAACATTGCTGGCAATGTATGAGCCGCTGTACGGCGCGAATAGATGCAAAAACCTACCTTGGCGCCCGTGGAATATGCGCAGAGAGCTACATTATTTGTAGCTATCTACGCAGAACCCACGGCCCTTGCCAGCGCTGCGCGGGCCAGTAGGCTGGTGGAATCTAGCTAAAGTTTTCAATCGCGGTTTGAAAATAGGCCACGCGTGTCGCTTGGATGGTGCCTGGCACCCTCGGCGCAAATGGTGCGATAGCACAAGGCAGCCCCTTAGTCGGAGCAGCCCACGATGACTATGTGTTGGGTCATGGTGTGCGATAGAGAGTTGAAACTGTCTGACTACGTGGCATAACGTTCAACGCAATGCCCATCATTTGAATCGTTACACCGCATGGCACTTAGCCTGAGTGGGCTCAAAATAGCGCCATTTACCACCGAGGTCTTTGTGAATTCACCCACTGCCCATGCCGCACTCATTGGCGCTTTCAAACGCGTGCAGGCCGATGCCACGCATAAGTTTGGTCTGATCCAAACCGTGGCCAAGAAGGGGCCCAAGGCCATACAGGCCGCGACGGACACCGCCGCCAAAGCGGCCAAGCGCAGAGATGCCTACGCCAAAAAGCTCAGTGATCTGGGCCTTGCGCTGCCAGAGTGAGTGGAATGCGTGGGGGCGAGCAGGTGGTGTCGGCCACCTCGCTGGCAACGCGAACACCGCAAAGCGCCCTTCACTGTTGCATTTCTAGCAATGGTGCCTTCGTGGCTAGCCCCTTTTTGCCAAAGGGGCGCAGACCTACAGTCACTCCATCGATTCCCGCCCCCACTTTCCTTGGAGCTCCCCATGACCTTGTTGTCTTCTCTGTTGCTTGTTAACCCGCGCACCTTGCGCATCGTGTCCGCAGCAGCCTGTC
Source organism: Rhodoferax aquaticus (assembly GCF_006974105.1). NCBI lineage: Bacteria > Pseudomonadati > Pseudomonadota > Betaproteobacteria > Burkholderiales > Comamonadaceae > Rhodoferax > Rhodoferax aquaticus. The sequence goes on along the minus strand of NZ_CP036282.1, from coordinate 4,631,454 downwards.
TGTTGGCCGCGTCCTTATCGCATGCACAAATGGCCCCATCGGCCCTGGCAACGCTGGAGGCCTTGCAAACATCGCCTGATGTCTGCGGGGGCTTTGGTGTACCGCGGTGACACGTTTGCCCAGCGCACACCCGCAGGGGACCCGCTGTACCGCTACGAGCGGCGCGTGTTGGCCGTCTCAAACGGCCTGTCGGCTAGCCACATCACCCGCGACCCCGCCGGGCGCGTGATCATTGTGGAGTCGGCACAGGTGTCGCCCAGCTACGCGCTGCGCAGCTTTGTCGCCACCAACCAGCAAGCGGGTTTTTCAGGCCGTGTGCAGATCAGCAGCGATGGACGCCGTGTGAACTACGAGCTCAATGACAACGGCAAGCTGAGCCAAGCGTCTGAAGAAGTGACAGACCCCGTTGTCAGCGGCCCCTCCATGTTCGGCTTTATTCTGAAACACTGGGAGCCACTCGTCGCAGGTGCCAAGGTGCCCGTGCGCATGCTGGTACTCCGCGACAAAACCACCTACGGCTTTGACGTGAAGCTTGAAAAGCAAGACAGTGGTCAGACCGCCTTCACCATCACGCCCAGCAGTTTTTTGATTCGCATGGCCATTGCGCCGCTGCGGGTGGTGTTTGACACCAGCAGCAAGACCGCTGTGCGCTACGAAGGCCGCGTGCCCCCCATGCAAAACGTGTCTGGCAAGCTCAAAGATTTGGATGCGCGGGTGGAATACACCACGCTTGCACCCACGTACCGCTGATTCCGCCCCCTACCGTGGACTGATGATGACTCACTTTTTTGCAGCGGTGCACCACCTGGCCGTGCTGACTCTGTTGGCCTGCGTGCTGATTTCTTTGCACCAACTGGGGCAGCCTCTCACGGTGCCCCATGCGCGCCGCTTGCGCGCCACCGATATGGCCAACGGCCTAGCCGCTACGGTGGTTCTGGTGGTCGGGTTGGTGCGCGTTTTCTATTGGGAAAAGGGCGCAGCGTTTTACTTTCACAATGGGCCATTTTTGGCCAAGTTGGGTCTGTATGGGCTGGCAAGCGTGCTCTCGCTCGTGCCTACGGTCGAGATGCATCGCTGGCGAACCGCACTCCAGCGTGGCCTGTTACCGGCCGTGAGTCGCCAAAAAATAGCTCTGTTGCGCGCCACTGCGATGCTGCAGCTGGCCTGCCTACTGGCCATGGCGATGTGCGCCTACTTGGCCGCCCGTGGGCGGGAGTGGCCCAGCTTGGGATAGTGGCTCATGCGATGTGTAGCGCCTTGGCGGGTCAAGGTAGGGCAGCTTGTGGATATGCTTGGCCCAAACTTTGATTTGGCAAACGTATGGCGAAACTTCCGATCCGCATCTTGGGCTGCCTGAGCGCCCTGCTTCCTGTCTGTGCGTGGGCATCCACTGTGGCTGGCACGACCACTTTGTACTGGGGCTTACCGGGGCTGTTGCTGGCCAACGGGCTGGCGCTGTGGCTGCGCACTATGCGCCCCACACGCCTGCGGCAAACCACCATCAAACTTGTGTACTACCCGGCGCTGTTTGTCGCCGCCCTGGTGGCTTTGGATGCAGTGGCCAGCGCGGTAAGCCGTGGCTGGTACGGTCTTTTGGTGGGGGCGCTGTATTTCGCACTTTTTGCTGGTTTGCTGTATCTGTTGCGCCAGCTGCTGAGTGCCGAGCTCGTGACCGACGCTTCGTCCACGCCGTAGTGCTGGGTTGCCCCGGGGCCGCATGGCGCTTGCCCAAGCGCAGTTGTAGGCGGCATGGGTGCCGCGCGAGGACCCTTGATCTGTAGCTTGCCCAAACGCGTGCGGGCCGACCAGTTTTTTATAAAACGTTGAGCGGAATCTTCAAGTAGGCCTTGCCATTGGGTTCGGGCGGGGGCATGGCCCCGGCGCGGATGTTGATCTGCACCGAAGGCAAGATCAGGTTGGGCATGGCCAGCCCTGCGTCGCGCTGGCTGCGCATGGCGACAAAGGCATCTTCGCTGACCCCATCGCGGATATGGATGTTGCTTGCGCGCTGCTCTGCCACAGTGGACTCCCAGGCGGGCTCGCGTCCGTCTGGCGGGTAGTCGTGGCACATGTACAAGCGTGTGGCGTCGGGCAGCGCCATCAAGCTGCGCACGCTCTTGTAAAGGGCGTGTGCGTTGCCGCCTGGAAAGTCGCACCGCGCGGTACCCACATCGGGCATGAACAGGGTGTCGCCCACAAACACGGCGTCACTGACCTGGTACGCCATGCAGGCCGGTGTGTGGCCGGGAACAGGCAGCGCATGGGCGCTCAGTGTGCCAATGGCAAAGGCTTCGTTGGCTTGGAACAAGTGGTCAAACTGGCTGCCGTCGGGGTGAAATTCGGGCTCTAGGTTAAAGATGCCCTTGAACACGCTTTGCACATCGGTAATGGCCGCCCCAATGGCAATTTGGCCACCGAGGTGTTTGCGCAGGTAGTGGGCTGCGGACAGGTGGTCGGCGTGGGCATGGGTTTCCAAGATCCATTGCACGCGCAGCCCTTGGTCTTGGATAAAGGCCATTAAGGTGTCTGCCGATGCGGTGCTGGTGCGGCCCGACTTGCTGTCGTAGTCCAGCACGCTGTCAACAATGGCGCAGTGGCCCCCCGGCTGGTCATACACCACATAGCTCACGGTCCAGGTGGCGGGGTCAAAAAAGGCCTGTACTTTGGGTTGTGCTGGGTCTGTCATAAAAGCTCCTGCAAGTTGGGTGTCGTTAATTAAGATGTGTATAGTTTATTGACAAATAGATTGTTTGTAAATAGAATATCGACATTGAAATTCAAAACGGAATCTTGACCATGCTCGCTGCACCCGAAGTTGCACCACCGCCCTCCCTCGATGTAGAGGCACTGCGCCAGTCTGCCAATGCGGCCTGTCGCCTGATGAAGGCCCTGTCCAACCCCGACCGATTGCTCTTGCTGTGCCAACTCAGCCAAGGCGAAAAAAACGTGGGTGAGCTCGAAGCCTTGGTCGGCATTGCACAGCCCACGCTTTCGCAGCAACTGGGCGTGCTGCGGGACGAGGGCCTGGTTACCACGCGGCGCGAAGGCAAAAACATCTACTACTGCATTAGCAGCACGCAGGCCTTGGCGGTCATGAACGTGTTGTATGCCCAGTTTTGCAAGACCTGAAAACGACTTACCTGGAGTACCTCTATGACGATTGATTGGAACCATTTCACCCCCTGGGCTTCGCTGGTGGGAGGCATCTTGCTGGGCTTGGCCTCTGCGGCATTCATCTTGGTGAATGGCCGTATCTTGGGCATAAGCGGCATTGTGGGCGGCTTGCTGCGCCCCAAAGCGGGAGACGCTGGCTGGCGCATCGCCTTTGTGCTGGGCATGTTGGTCGCGCCTTTGCTGTACATGCGGGTCGCTGGCCCAGTAGTCGCCACCATCGACGCCAGCTGGGGCGCTGTGGTGCTGGCGGGTCTGCTGGTGGGCGTGGGTACGCGCTATGGCTCGGGTTGCACCAGCGGCCACGGCGTCTGCGGACTTTCCCGTTTGTCGCCACGGTCGTTGGCAGCCACCCTGTCTTTTATGGGCGCGGGCTTTGCCATCGTTTTCGTCATTCGTCACCTGATCGCCTGAGCACAGGCCCATCCCTACCCATGGAAGGAGTATTGCAATGCAACACCGTGTCACCGAGTTTTTTGTGGGCTTGCTGTTTGGCCTGGGGCTGATCGTGGCGGGCATGACAGACCCTAGCAAAGTGCTGGGATTTCTGGACCTTGCGGGCCATTGGGACCCCTCCTTGGCCTTTGTCATGGGCGGGGCAATCTTGGTGGGCTTGGGCGCGTTTGCGGTGGCCAAGAAGCGCACCACCAACTTTTTGGGCGGCGCGTTGCACCTGCCGACGTCCACCGATATTGACAAACGACTGATAGCAGGCGGCTTGTTGTTTGGTGCGGGTTGGGGAATCGCGGGCTTTTGCCCAGGTCCTGCCATTGTTTCGTTAGGCGCGGGGCAACCGAAAGCCGCAGTGTTTGTAGTTGCCATGCTGGCCGGTATGGCCTTGTTTGAAATTTTGGAGCGCATGCAAGCGCGTAGAACAGCAGGAGCACAGTGATATGCACATTCCTACCCAATCCATCGCACCCGGTTTTGCCGTGGCCGCTCAGTTGTCTGAGGATCACATGGCTGCCGCAGCGGCCCAAGGGTTCAAATCAGTGGTCAATAACCGCCCCGACGGAGAAGGCGGTTCTAGCCAACCCTTGAGCCAGGCACTTGCAGTTGCGGCCCAGGCCCATGGTCTGCACTACGTGTACTTGCCCGTGGTCAGTGGTGCCATTACCCCTGAGCAAGCCTTGGCCATGCAAGAGGCCCTGAAGACAGCGCCCCAACCCGTGCTGGCGTTTTGCCGATCAGGCGCGCGGTCTGCGCAGCTGTACGCCCTTGCCCAAACGGCGGCCTGAGCCGCACCAAGGCCAACCATGACCCCGCGTAACGCCTCGTTGGTGTCTCTAACTCCCCAGTGGTTGCGCCACTACCAAAAGGCCTGGCTCGCGGGTGACCTGACCGCTGGACTGATCGTGACGGTCATGCTCATTCCACAAAGCTTGGCTTACGCCTTGTTGGCGGGTTTGCCGCCCGAAGTGGGCCTGTACGCGAGCATTCTCCCCATCGTCGCTTACGCCTTGCTGGGCTCTAGCATGACGTTGGCGGTAGGCCCTGTGGCTGTGGCTTCGCTGATGACCGCAAGCGCGATCGCCCCCTTGGCGGTGGCTGGTACTGCGGAGTACGCGGCTTTAGCAGTGCAGCTGTCTTTGATTTCGGGTGCCATGTTGCTTGCCTTTGGCGTCATGCGTCTGGGGTTTTTGGCGCACTTTTTGAGCCATCCCGTCATCAGTGGCTTCATTACCGGGTCGGCCGTGGTGATCGCCATTGGCCAACTCAAGCACCTGTTGGGTGTGCGGGTGCCCTCGTCCTCCACGTGGGAGACCCTCAAGGGTTTGGTCCTCGCACTGCCGCAAACCAATGTCGCTACCTTGGCGCTGGGTCTAGGTAGTTTGATTTTTCTGGTGGTCGCGCGGCGCTACCTGAGCGGGTGGTTGGTACGCATGGGCATGCCTGCCAAAGTGGCAGAACTGCTGACCAAGCTGGCGCCAATGGTTGCAGTGATTGCGTCCATCGCCGTGGTGGCACTGGCTCGCCTAGACCTCAGTGCCAAGGTGAGCGTTGTGGGTGTGGTGCCACAGGGCCTGCCGCACATGGAGCTGGCATTGCCGGGGCTTAGCACCGTGGGCCAGTTGTGGTTGCCTGCATTGCTTATTGCGCTGGTGGGCTTTGTGGAGAGCGTGTCCGTCGCGCAATCCTTGGCGCTGAAACGCCAACAACGCATTGCCCCCAATAAGGAGTTGCTGGGTCTGGGCGCGGCCAATATTGCCAGTGCGCTGTCGGGGGGCTACCCGGTGACGGGTGGCTTTGCTCGCTCGGTGGTCAACTTTGCGGCGGGTGCCAACACGCCCTTGGCAGGCGTAGTGTCCGCTGCACTCATGGCGCTGGTGATTGCATCCATGACGGGCGCCTTCTACTACTTGCCCCATGCGGTTCTGGCGGCCACCATCATCGTGGCCGTGGTGTCCTTGGTGGACTTTGACACGCTGAAAGAAGCGTGGCACTACGACCGGGCCGATGCGCTCTCCCTCATGGCCACAGCCTTGGGCGTGATTGCCATGGGAGTGGAGGTAGGTATTTTGATGGGCGTGGCGCTTTCATTGGGTGTGCTGGTGTGGCGCAGCAGTCGCCCCCATATGGCGGTAGTGGGACGTGTGCCAGGTACAGAGCACTTTCGCAACATCGAGCGCCACTCTGTGGAAACGGTCCCCGGATTGCTGGCCCTGCGCGTGGACGAGAGCCTGTTCTTTGCAAACGCCTCTGCCCTAGAAGACCGGGTGGAAGACTTGATACGTGCTGACGCCACAGTGCGCCGTGTCGTGTTGGTGTGCTCTGCCGTCAACCAAATCGACACCACCGCCTTGGGTGTGCTGACTGAGCTCCATGCGAGTTTGGCTAAACGCGGCGTCTCGCTAGCGCTTGCAGAAGTTAAGGGCCCGGTCATGGACCGACTGCAACACACTGCGCTGGGCCGAGCTTTGCAGGGGCGGGTGTTTCAGAGTGTGCATGCAGCATTCACAGCGCTACGTGCTGCGTAGCGCTTCTATCGCGGCCCCTTGCGCCCAGCGCCTCAGCGTGTGCGCTGGCCGGTTTAAGACAAGGCGGTGTAGGCGGCAACCAGCACCATGCTCAAACCGAACGCTATGCCTTGGGCCCGGATGGAGCGCGCACTTTGGATGCGGCTAAACAAAACTTGGCCACCGTAAATCCAGGCAAAGTGACACACCAAGCCCACAGCCACAAAGACCAGTGCAATCTGTGTCACCTGCATGGCAAGCGGCAAACTCGGCGTCAAAAACTGGGAGTACATCACCAAGATCATGGTGTGGATCTTCGGGTTGAGCGAGAGCGACAAGAAGCCATCCATAAAGCCCATGGGGGCTTGGTCTTGTCTCTCCGCCATGGATGTCGATTTGAAAAACCCCCACGCCAGATACAGCACATACAGCGTGCCGCCCCACTTTAAAAGGTCGTAGGCCACGGGGTAGGTTTTGAACAGCTCACTGAGCCCAAAGCCATACACCAAGCACCACACAAAGTTGCCCAACTCAAAGCCCATCCAAAAGGGCACGGTGCCACGCACGCCAAAGCGCCCACCCAAGGCGGCCAACACGGTATTGCCCGGGCCGGGGCTCAAAATCATAGGTACTGCAAACGTGAGCAGCAGACCCCAAACTTTCCATTCGATCATTTCCAAACGCTCCAAAGAAGGCGCTACGCAGGAGGGTAGCCAGGAGCCGCAATTACAAGCGGCGCAGCACGTTTTTCAAAACCATGGTTTTTCATGGGCTCGATTAGTTATATTGGGGGAATGTCACGCCGCTTACCCCCGCTCAACGCCATCCGTGCCTTCGAAGCCGCAGCGCGTCACGGTAGCTTTACCAAAGCGGCTGTGGAGTTGTATGTGACGCAAGGCGCGGTCAGCCACCAAGTCAAATTGCTGGAGCAGTGGTTGGGCCTACCCCTCTTTGAACGCTTTGGCCATTCCCTGACACTCACGGCACAAGGCCGCAGCTACTTGCCTGCGCTAAGCAAGGCCTTGGATGCCGTGGCCAGTGCGACCGAGCGCCTGGGGGCGGACGTTTTGGCGGGGCCTTTGCGGGTGACTGTGTTGCCTTCGCTGGCTAGCAAGTGGCTGATGCCGCGCTTGGGGGCATTTCAGACGCAATACCCCGAAATTGACCTCCACATCAGCACCAGTGCAGAGCTGCATGACTTTTCGGCGGATGCCTTTGATGTAGGCATTCGTTCTGGCCTTGGGCGCTGGGCAGGCTTGCGTGCCGATCTGATTGCCCACGAAGCACTCACGCCCGTGCTCAGCCCTAAGCTCGCAGCCACCCATGCGCTGCAAGTTCCCGCCGATCTGGCCAGCTTCACCTTGCTACACGATCAGCCGCGCGACCTATGGCCCCGGTGGTTGAATAGGGTGGGTGCCCATGAGATCAATGCCGCACAGGGCTTAAGTTTCAGCGACGCAGCGCTGGTGTTGCAGGCTGCAGTGGACGGGCATGGCATCGCCATGGGGCGGGTGTTTTTGGCGGCGAATGACCTCGCGGCAGGCCGACTGGTGCAACCGTTTCCGCAGACACTGGCCAATGACTTTAGCTATTGGCTGGTGTGCCCGAAATCAACAGCAGCCAAGCCACGCATTGCCGCATTTCGAACATGGTTGCTTGCCGAAGCGGGCGCTTCGGCATGGACCGGCTGACTGGCTGTGCGCAAGCAAACCAAACTGCGTGCCCCCCAAAGCCCTAGAGTTCAGTGCGTTGGATGAGTTCGATCTTGTAGCCGTCTGGGTCTGTGACGAACGCAATGACGGTATTGCCCCCTTTCACCGGGCCAGCCTCACGGGTCACTTGGCCGCCAGCGGCTTTGATTTTTTCGCAGGCGGCGTAAGCATCGGGCACACCCAAGGCAATGTGACCATAGGCGGTGCCTAGCTCATAGCGGTCCACCCCCCAGTTGTAGGTCAGTTCAATCTCGGCATGGTCTGGGTTTTTGCCGTAGCCAATGAAGGCTAGCGTGTACTTGTACTCAGGATTCTCTGAGGTTCTCAGCAATTGCATGCCCAGTACGTGGGTGTAGAAGTCGATGGAGCGTTGAAGATTGCCAACGCGCAGCATGGTGTGGAGTAGTCGCATGCGCGCATTGTGCCTTGGCGCAGCAGTTCCGTCCTAGGCTGTTTCTGTCACTTCCACTCGGTTGCGTCCAAGGCGTTTGGCCTCATACATGGCGGCGTCGGCCCGTTTCACGAGGGAGTCCATACCTTCATCAGCCCGAAAAACCGCTACGCCAAAACTGCCTGTGACCGCAATGGTTTTGCCCTCATAGAGCAAGGGGTTTTCGTCCAACATCTGCCGGATACGGTTGGCAGTTTCGCGGGCGCCCGTGAGGTGGGTGTTGGGTAGCAACAGTAAAAACTCTTCGCCCCCAAATCGCCCCATGGCGTCTACATTGCGTATCACCCCTTGGGTCAGGTGCACGGCGTGTTTGATCGCAGCGTCACCCGCATGGTGGCCATGCTGGTCGTTGATGTGTTTGAATAAGTCTAGGTCAAACAGAATACAGGTCATCTGTTCACCAAAGCGAACACACCGCTCGCGATTGAGCACAAAGCGGGCTTCAATGGAGCGCCGGTTCAGGCAGTTGGTGAGGGGGTCACGCTCTGCCAAGTCCTTGATGCGCATAACAAGCCGTGTTCCAGTGAGCATGCCCAGGGTGTAGTTGAGCAGTAAAAGCAGACCCAGCATGCTCCAAAAGAAGGGGGCTTCGCTGGCGTGCATTTCGACGGGTGATCCGTGTAGGCCAAGCGCACTTGCGCTGAGCAACAGCGCGCGCAGCAGCATGACACAGGCAACCACAAGGCAAGGCAATCCAATGGCGAGGCGGGCACTTAAGTGAAAGCGGTCAGCGTCCATGCCTTTGAAGCCGTCGGCAAAACCGGTCGCTGCAATCCATGCTCCTGCGAGTGACCAAACAATGCCCATAGCATGGTGAGACTCCGCGCTTGGGGACAGGGGCGCTGTGAAGATGATGACCAAGCCCAGGGGAAGCCAGTGTGTCCACGGTGTGTCATGCTGTTTAAACACCAGCTGATTGATGCCACTGCGAAACAAGGTCATGCCGGCCAACACAAGCCAGTCGGCTAGGTGAAAGTGCAGGTGGTCAGGCTGCGTTTGTCTGCCCAAGGTGAGCCATACCCCTGCGACCAGCAGCAAATTGGCCGTCGCAATGCGGTAAGCGGCGCGAGGCGCTAACTCCAGCACGGAGGCCATGATGGCCCAGTACGCGGCGCTGATCAAGGCGACCACCACCAGCACTTGCATCAACGTTTGATCCATGCAGCTCCCTTGCGCTTTTTCCTTGCACAGGTGTGCAGTCTGCCACTGATTCAGGCAAGTAGAAAGGGCTTTCTGGCCATGGGTTCATGGGTCTCTCTCTTTCTGCGCGACACGGTGCCCTTGGCGGCAAACGACTGCGAAACGCACAGGGGTTTTGCACTAACGATGCGATGCTGGGGTAGGATAGAACCGCCATACGCGGTGGGGCTTTGTAACCCTCCGTAGCATTCTGGAGATTGGTCGTGCTTCTGTTGTTCTTGCAAAAGCGTTGCGCAGTCCAGCTGAGAAGGGTGCTGCTAGTCATTGCGGCTTGCTTATGCGCCGGATGGGCCGGGGCCTCCCCGCCACCAACCCTGCAGTTGAGTGCAGAAGAACAGTCTTGGCTCACTGCCCAGCAGGGGAAAACTTACACCGTTGGTTTTGATCCGTTTGCCGGGATGGATAGCTTCGAGTTCCGCGGCAAGCGGGTCGGATTGCTGCACTCCTTGCTTGCTGACGTGCGTGGGCAGTTAGGACTTAACGTGGTGCCAGCCCAAGTGAAGGGGTGGGACGATGCCTACAGCCGTTTCGTGGCGGGACACATCGACATCTTGTATGGTGCCAACGTGACACCTGAGCGTGAACGCATCATGCGCTTCACCCGGCCTGTGTGGAAGTACCCGTACACCGTTTTTGCGCGCAATGACACTGCAGTGCAGACCTTGGGCGACCTCGATGCCAAACGCGTGGGCTTTATACGCAACGACTACGTGATCGGACAACTCCCCAAGGAGTTTCCCAATATTCGAGTTCAGGCCGTAGAGTTTGACGAACAAGGGCAGGGCCTGGCCGCATTGGAGAGCGGCAAGCTCGATGGTTTTGTTACGGCGGGCGGCGGCTTGGAGTATGAATTTTTGTACACGCACCCGAAGTTGGTGCTGGTGGCCGAGTTGCGGGCCATTACTTCGGACATGACCATGGCGGTTGCCAAAGACCAGCAGATCTTGGCAGGTTTGCTGGACCGCTACATTGCGCAGCGCGAGGCTTCCATACGCGACATGAAAGGCAGCGCCCAGCGCCTGTATAACCGCAAAATCTTGCGCCTCAGTGAGGCCGAGTTGCTCTGGCTTGAGAACAGCGCCAGCGCTGTGGTGGGCGTGGCGGAGGACTACCTGCCCTTTGACCATTTCTATCGCGGCGAGTACCGGGGTATTGCTGGCGAAATGCTTAAACGTATCGGCGACACGGTCGGTATCCGCTTTGAGGTGGTCAGCGCCCCTTTTGCCGACATCATGCAGAAAGCCACCCAAGGCGGGGTCGATGTGGTGAACATGGCCAAGACAGAAGACCGACAGAAAGATTTTCTATTTCCGCATGCCATCAGCACCGAGCGCGACATCATTGTGGGCATGAAGAGCAGCGCGCCAGTGCAAGATGTGTACGGTTTGGACGGGCGCAAGGTCGCTGTGATTGACGGTTTTTGGCACGAAGAGTACTTGCGCAAGAACCTAAAGAATCCCCACATTGTGCGCACGGCGGACATCATGGAATCGCTGCGCCTTGTGCGCAATGGAGATGTGGACTACATGATTGAAAACCCTACCGTGGTGGAGTTTTACATCAATGGTTTGGGCTATACCGATGTAGTCAAGCGGGGAAATACGTCCAAGGACTCGTTTGTGTACTTTGGGGTCAGCCGCCGCCAGCCGGAACTGGCCGCCATCATGGACAAAGTGATTCCGCTGATTCGCTTTGAAGACGCCAAGTACGCCGGAATTCAAAGTGTGCCGGCCCTGCGCAACGAGGCAAACCGCCGTTTGATCGTGATCGTGGTGGTTTTGGTGTTGGCATTGGTGGGCATCTTGGCGCTCGTCATCAAGGTGGTGCGCAACCTGGCCGAGCAAAAGGCACGCACCCAGTTTTTGACCGAGCGAGAGCATTTCCTTTACACCGATACATTGACGGGTTTTCACAACCGCAATTACTTCAGCCACAAGGCCGGTCACGGTATTGCGTCTCACTATCCCCAAGCCGTGGTCGTGGCGGATTTGAACAACCTCAAGCGTGTGAACGACAGTTGTGGCCACGCTGCTGGGGACGCCTTGTTGGTCCTGTTTGCCGCCTTGGTACGCCAGCAGTGGCCCGGTGGACATTTTTTTCGGATGGGCGGCGACGAGTTTTTGATTGTTTTGCCGGGCGTTGATGAAGCACGGGTGCAAACGGAGCTAGACCATTTGCGTCAACTTTGCCAGCAAACCAGTTTGCCGGATGCCCCCGGTGAGTGGGCTCAACCCAGCGCCGCTATGGGTTATGCCATGCGTGCCAGCGAAGAGGTTTCTGTGGACCTGTGCATTGCCGAGGCCGACCAACGGATGTACCGCGCCAAAGCCAGCATGAAGAAGCGCCGCACGGATGTGGACGCCGACTCTTTGGCCGCTCCCATCTGAGGCATGGCGTAAGCGCCAAGCAAAACTTGACTGCGTCAGACATTCACGAACCCCCTGTCCTGCCAAACCCACAGGCACGCGCACCGGGGCTAGAGTTTGCCCAGTACTGCCAGCCGGGGCGTGCAGGTGTAGAGATATTTACCGCGCGTTTTGTGCACCATACGTTTGACCCCCATACCCATGAGGCGTTTGGCTTGGGCGTCATTGAGCAAGGCGTAGAGCGCTTTCGCTACGCCGGGGCGGAGCATTTGGCACCGGCCAATTCTTTGGTGATGATTCACCCCGACGAAGTGCACACGGGCCGCGCTGAGACGGTGCAAGGTTGGCGCTACCGCATGGCGTACATTGACCCGCAGGTTTTGGAAAACATCAGTGGCCAAACGGGGTGGTGGTTTGCGCAGGCTGTCGCGCCAACGAGCGCGGCCCAAGCACACGCCGTTGCGCAAGTGCTGGAAGCTCTTTCCCACGCCGCAGAACCCTTGGCGGTTGACTGTCTGTTGCACCGCTTGGTGGACCACATGCGCCCTTATGCGCGCACGGCCTTGGAGCTGCCAACGCACGGCCGCCTGCGCTTTGCCCCGGTGCTCGATTACTTGCACGCCTACTACGCCGAGCCGCAAAACCTAGAAGGTTTGGCCCAGTTGGTGGGTTTGAGCCCCTTCCATTTTTTGCGGCAGTTTCAAAAGCAGTTCCATGTGACGCCACAGCAAATGCTCATGGCCATTCGACTGCACCGCGCCAAAGGGCTTTTGGCCCAAGGCGAGCCCGCCGCACAGGTGGCGGCTGCCACTGGGTTGACCGACCAAGCCCATCTCACCCGCACGTTTGCACGTCGCTATGGCATCACCCCGGGGCGCTACCAGCAGCAACTGAATGGCGCAGACCGCAATTTGGTACAAGACCGGATGTGAGGGCGTTTCTAGAATCGCAGCCAAGTCAGCTTTAGAAAGTGTGCAATGGTGCGTGGCGTCTTGTTTGCCCTAGCGGCCGGAATGATGTGGGGGCTAGCGTTTATTGCGCCCTTGTTGCTGCCTGGGTATCCAGCAGTTCTGCAGTCCTTAGGCCGTTACATCGCGTTGGGTGTGCTGTGCATACCGCTTGCCTGGATGGACCGCGCAGACCTGATGCATTTGCGTTGGAGCGACTGGAAGCAGGCTTTGGCGCTCTCTGTGGTGGGCAACTTGCTGTACTACTTGCTCTTGGCTAGCGCGATACAGCAAGCCGGTGCCCCCCTACCTACCATGCTGATTGGTACCTTGCCGGTGGTGCTGACGATTGCCGCCAAATTGCGGGCACGCCATGAAGATGGTCGGATGGCCTGGCGCAGCATCTTGCCATCGCTGGCCTTGATTGCTGCGGGTATTGCGTGTGTCAATGCAGCCGAACTGCGGGCTTTGGGGGACAGCTCCTCCCAGAACCTGATGCAGTACGCATGGGGCGGACTCTTGGGCGTGGGAGCCGTGGCTTGCTGGACTTGGTACCCCTTGCGCAATGCCGACTGGCTGCGCGAGCACCCGCAGCGCAATGCGCGGGCATGGGCCACTGCACAAGGTTTGGTGACTTTGCCATTGGCGCTGCTGGGCTATGCGGTATTTGCCTGGTATACCCATGGCCAAGCGAGCGAATTTGCAATACCTTGGGGGCCGCAGCCGGTTGTGTTTGGCAGCATCATGCTGACGATGGGTCTGCTAACTTCGTGGTTGGCCACGGTGTGCTGGAATGCTGCTAGCAGGCGGCTACCTGCGTCTACCTTGGCCCAGCTCATCGTGTTTGAAACTTTGTGTGCGCTGACCTACGCGTACACGCTGCGCGGTGAAAGGCCTGAACTTCTGACCTTGCTTGGCGTTGCCCTCTTAGTGGTGGGCGTGGTCATTGCGGTGCGTAGCAGCACCAAGGCTGCACGCACTGCTTGAGCAAAAAATGGCGTTTCCGCCCGTGGGGTATGTGTAAACAGCTATCAATTAAGTAGCATGACACGCAGCCATCTATCCTGAGATGGCGCATGCGCCCCTCTACACGCCGTAGAAGTTGAACTGCATCTCGGGGCGCTTGCCGTTGATCAGTTCGGCTATGGCTTTGCCTGAGCCTGCGCCATGGGTCCAGCCCAAGGTGCCGTGGCCCGCGTTGACCCACAGCTTGCCCACTTTGGTTTTGCCAATGTACGGAATGTTGGTAGGGGTTGCAGGGCGCAGACCTGTCCAGAAGTTGGGTTGGCCGCCTTGTGCTTCTAGGCGCGTGTCGCACACACCGGGAAACACTTCTTCAACGCGGCGCGCCAGCATAGCGCAGCGGGCGCGCGCCAAGCTGCTGTTCAAGTCCAGGTCGTAGCCACCCACTTCAATGGTGCCCGCAATGCGCAGCTCGTCGCCCAAGCGGCTCATGGCGCATTTGACCGAGTCGTCCAGCAAGCTGACCGTGGGGGCCAGTTCGGGTTTCAAAATTTTGAAAGTCGCGCTGTAGCCTTTGCCAGGGTAAATGGGCAAATGCACGCCCACGGTGCGCAACAGGGGCGCGGTATAGGAGCCCATGGCCAATACAAATTGGTCGGCCTGAAGTTGGGCCAGTTTTCCGGTGTTGCGGTCCCGTACGCTGACGGTTTGAACGCTATGACCTTGTGTGTTGAGGGACTCTACATCGTGGTTCCACAAAAACTGCACACCCTTGGCGGCGCAACGCTTGGCCAGTTCTTGGGTGAATACGCGGGCGTCGCCACTTTCGTCGCTAGCCGTGAAGGTGCCGCCAATGATGTGGTCGGCATATTGCTTGAATGCTGGCTCAATGGCGAGCAGCTCTTGTTGGCTGACCACGCGCCTTTTTACGCCGTACTTGGACATCAGGGCGGCAGCATCGGCCGCGGTGTCAAACGATTTTTGGTCCACGTAGTAGTGGGCAATGCCTTTTTCCAGGCGGTTGTAGCTGATGCCGGTGGCGTCGACCACGTCTTTGAGTGCTTGATGGCTGTAGGAGCCCAGTGCCACGAGCTGCTGCACATTGCGCTCGAAAGCCTTGTCGTTGCAGTTAGCCAAAAACTCCAAGCCCCAGCGGTATTGCAGCCAGCCCTCGCCCAACGGGTTTTGGGGTCTAAACAACAAAGGGGCTTCTTTGCTGAACATCCATTTCAGGGCCTTGAGGGGTGCGTCACGGTTGGCCCAAGGCTCGCAGTAACTCACGGAGATTTGGGCTGCGTTAGCAAAGCTGGTTTCTAGGGCGGCATCGGCCTGCCGGTCTACTACGGTGACCTCGTGACCCTGCTCCACCAAATGCCATGCGGTGCTCACACCAATAATGCCTGCGCCAAGTACAGTAATTTTCATGGTGGCAGTGTCGCGGAATCTTTCACTTTGTAAAAGTTAAATGAAAGTGTTTGCGAAAACATTAGGTTTGTTAATAATCTAAACCATGAGAAATTTTGATACAGATGCGTTGGAGTGTCTAGCATCCATTGTGGAAGAGGGTGGTTTTGAGCGAGCGGCGGTGCGCTTGTCCATCACGCAGTCTGCAGTGTCCCAGCGCTTGCGGGCATTGGAGGCGCAGGTCGGCACAGTGCTCTTGGTACGCAGCCGTCCGGTCAAGCCCACATCGGCCGGGCGATTGCTCATCAAACATGCCATGCAGCTCCGTTTGTTGCGCGCCGACTTAGACACGGACCTCAAAGACTTGGCCCCAGGCTCAGGTGCCACGCGCGAGGAAGACCGTATCTCTATTGCGATCAATGCCGACAGCATTGCCACTTGGGCACTATCGGCCCTAGACCCGTTGGTGCACGCGGGCTTGCCCATTGAGATCATTACTGATGACCAAGACTTCACCCACGACTGGCTGCGTGAAGGCCAAGTGCTGGGTTGTGTGACCACGCTCAAGCAAGCGCTGCGTGGTTGCAAGGTGTTGCCCTTGGGTGCGATGGACTACGTGGCCGTGGCAAGCAGTGCATATGCCAAGACCCATTGCCCCGCGGGTCTGACACCCCACAACTTCAGGCAAATTCCGTTTATTGCGTTTAACCGCAAGGACGATTTACAAACCGATTTTGTGAGCCGGGCACTGGGGCTTCGCCGCGTGACCTTGAGCCAACGTTTTGTGCCCAGCTCCGAGGGGCAAGTGCGCGCGGCCTTGGCGGGGTGGGGGGCTTCGGTGCTGCCGGAGTTGGCGGTTGCCCCTCTGTTGGCCAGTGGTGAATTGGTGAACTTGGCACCCACGGTGAGCTTGCCTGTCAACTTGTATTGGCACTGCTGGAACTTGGACTCGGAAGTGATAGACCAGCTCACCGCAGCGTTGTCTCAAGCTGCAGTCTCGGCTTTGCGGGTGAAAGATGTGTAGCGCCCATCAAATAGGCGCAACAAGCTACGAAAAATGTAGCGCAGATTGCTAACGGACTAGCAATACTGGTACTTTGCAGTGTGCCAGCACCTGCGTGGCTACCGAACCCATCACCAGGTTGCCGATCGCGCTGTGGCCATGCGAGCCCATGATGACCAAGTCAAAGTCCCCCTTCTCTGCAAACTTGGCAATGCTTTCACCTGCGCTGCCCACTTCAAAGGCGCTTTTGGCATCGATGCTATGGCGCAGCAAAAACTTGGTAACTGGCGCCAGCACCTTCTCGCACTCATCTGAGTAATACGCTTTGACAATGTCCTTGCCTACCGCCGCGCGTGCGCGTGGAGGAAGCGGTGGTTGTGCCGTGAACACGGTGTAGGCATTGCCTGCATTGAGAAATGTCTCGTGGGTGGTCAAGTAAGCCAGCATTTTTTTGCTGTAGCTGCTGCCGTCGACTGCGAGTAGTATTTTCATGGGGTATCCAAGTGTGTGATGGCTCAGTTTAAGTACGTCAAAGATTGTGCATTTTGCGCCACATCAAATCAAATGCAGGCGGCTTTTGAGCCTGTGTGTCACAGGGAAATAGTGTGGTTTGGCAAGAAATGGTCTTGCTCACTTTTGCGCGCATATCCCAAGGGGTTGGCAATCACATGGCAACCGTGGTACTGGTAGTTGCTGGGCGCATGCAGGTGCCCGTGCAACCACATGGTGGCGTGTGGCAATAGGTGGTCAAGCGCATTACAAAAACCTGCGGTGCCAGGGACCAGACCATAGCGCGGGTCCGCGCTGCGCAAGCTAGGTGCAAAGTGGGTGACCACCAAGGTGCTGCCCTCAAATGGGGTGAGTAGTGCTTTCTGCAGCCATGCTTGGCAGACCAAAGCCTGTTGTCGCATTTCTTCCGCCAGAAAGGGGGCCCCATGGCGGGTGGTTGCGGCCTTCTTGAGGTAGTAGTTGGCGGCGCGGTACGCTTTTTCACGCGCTTTGAGCTGATGCGCCAAGGGGTTGATGCCGTGGGGTGATGGGGCAGCAGCAGCTGGCGTGCTCAAGGCATCAAAGTCGCTCCACAGTGTGGTGCCGAGTATGCGGACGGGGCGTCCCTGCTGGTCGTGCCATGTCCCCAACACAGTCTGTCGTTCTAACCATGTAATGCCTAGGCGCTCGCAGGTGTCTTGCAGCCTTTGGTGGGTGGCATCAAAGTCTAGCCCGTCGTACTCGTGGTTGCCGGGTATGTAGAGCACTGGGGTGGGCCAACCCGCCTGCTTGGAAAACTGGCCTAGCCCGAAGTCCGCATCTTGCAGTTGTGAGCCGGTTTGGTAAGAGCCAACGTCGCCTGCGAGGACCAGGAGATCGGCGTCTGGTGCGGGTGTTGCGCGCCACTGGGGGTGGGTCTCTAAGTGCAGATCGGAGAGCAGTTGGATCTTCATCCGCTAAGTCCTTCTTTGGCGATCTCGATCACGCGGTCGCGCAGCCACGTATGGGCGTGGGAGTCGTCTTGGCGTTGGTGCCACAGTGCGTCCACCTGGATGGGGGGCACGATTAACGGAAGTTCGCGCAGAACCATTTGGCTGGCAAAGCCTGTGACATCGACAAAATGTCGTGGTAGCACCGTCAGCATGTCAGAACGGGTTACGACCTTGCCGGCGGTAAAGAACTGGTTCACGGTGAGCACGACACGGCGGCTGCGCCCCATAGACATCAAGGCTTCGTCAATAAAACCAAAGGCTCTGCCCGAGAAGCTGACAAGCATATGGCTTGCGCCACAGAAGCGGTCCAAGGTGAGCGGCTCATGCGCCAAGGGGTGGCCTTTGCGCATGACGCACACATAGTCACCCACGAACAAGCGGCGGTGCAGGTAAGGGACGCTGCCACCCGCTTGCGCGCGCGCTGTTAGATCCGCAATGACGGCAGGAAAGTGGCCAATAGCCAAGTCGGCGTGGCCTTCTTCCAAGAGGCGGCGTGGGTCTCGGGTGGTCAGGGGCACCACCCGCAAGGACAGGCCCGGGGCTTGTGCGGTCAGCACTTCAACCAACTGGGGCATGAGCTGCGCTGCGGTGGCGTCAGCCATGGTGAGCACAAAGGTATGGGTTGCGGTGGCGGGATCGAATACGTTGGGTAACAGGCAGGTGTGTAGGCGTTGCAGCGCGTCACGTACCGCGGGCCACAGCTCCAAGGCACGGGTCGTGGGTTCTAGGCCTCTGCCCTTACGCACCAGGAGTTCGTCGTCCACTGCGTCACGGAGTCGCCGCAAGGCGTTGCTGACGGCGGGCTGCGTGAGTGACAAGAGTTGCGCTGCCCGTGTGAGGCTGCGTTCTGCCATGACTACATCGAACACCTTCAGCAGGTTGAGGTCGAAGGTTCTCAGGTTAAGCGGGAGTGGCTTATTCATAAATTTGGTGAATACCAAATATAAAAAAGATAAAGTTGAACAATATTAGTGAAAACCCTAAGATTCACCCCTATCAAGCGTTTTCTTTCACCATTCACCTCACAAAGGAGTTGGCCATGACCAGTTTTGCATCGCCCCAGTTTTCTACTTTTTCCGCAACTAGCTACGGTTCCGCAGCACAGCGCATCGAGGCACGCAAGGTCAATGGCTCTAAAACCCTCGCAGGCATGTTGCTCGCTGCAGTGCTCGCGGCTTTGTTGGTAGTGGCCAACCAAGTGATTGACAGCTGGGCCAATGGCCACCTGTTGGCCGGTTGGGTCGCCTTGTGGGTGGTTGTGTTTGCCACCATTGCATTGTTGGCACCTACACTGCGCAAAACCTCGCATCAGTTGGCGGGCTTTATTTCCCGCTCGATCCAAGCTGCCGCACAGCGCAGCATGGAAGAAAAAATGTGGGAATACGCCAAGCGTGACCCACGTGTAATGGCGGAGTTGCAACACGCTTGGTTGCGTAGCCACCAAGATGCGTAATGCCTGCTGAACAGCAAAACGCTCCATAGAAAAAGCCACCCCTAGGGGTGGCTTTTTTATGTCCGCCCTTTATTCTTAGGCAGCCAAGCGCTGCTCTAGATGGGCTTTAGTCTCTTCGAGTTCCTTTGGCAAATGGTAGGCGAGCTGGGTGAACAGCTCCGTATGAAGCGCAATTTCTTGCTTCCAATCCGATGTGGTGAGGCTGGTGACAGAATCAAACTGGGCTTGGCTGAAGTCAAGCCCAGACCAATTGATTTCTGCATAGAGTGGGGCGACGCCGAAGCCTGTCTCCACCCCAGCAGCCGTACCTTCTAGGCGGTCAATCATCCATTTCAATACACGCATGTTCTCGCCGTAGCCAGGCCAAACGAACTTGCCGTCTTCGCCCTTGCGGAACCAATTGGTCGTGAAGATGCGAGGCAGGGTCGCTCCAGTTGCAGACAGCTTGGAGCCAATCGTGAGCCAGTGTTGGAAATAGTCACTCATGTTGTAGCCCATGAAGGGCAACATGGCAAACGGGTCCCTGCGCACCACGCCTGCTTGGCCCGTTGCCGCCGCTGTGGTTTCAGAGCCCATCGTAGCGGCCATGTAAACGCCTTCAGTCCAAGTGCGCGCCTCTGTGACCAAAGGGACGGTGGTGGAGCGACGGCCACCGAAGATAAACGCGTCAATAGGCACGCCAGCTGCATCGTCCCATTGGGGATCCAATGCGGGGTTGTTGCCTGCTGCCACCGTAAAGCGCGCATTGGGGTGCGCCGCTTTAGCGCCAGTTTCTTTGGCAATGGCGGGTGTCCAGTCTTTGCCTTGCCAGTCAATCAAGTGGGCTGGCAGACCGCCCGTGTCTTTCTCCATGCCTTCCCACCACACGTCGCCGTCATCGGTGAGGGCCACGTTGGTAAAGATCACGTTCTTATCCAAGCTGGCCATGCAGTTGGGGTTGGTGTGGAAATTGGTACCCGGCGCAACGCCAAAGTAACCCGCCTCTGGGTTGATGGCGTACATTTTTCCGTCGGCATGGGGCTTGATCCACGCAATGTCATCGCCGATGGTGGTGACTTTCCAGCCCTCGAACCCTTGGGGAGGAACCAGCATCGAAAAGTTGGTTTTGCCGCACGCGCTCGGGAAAGCCGCCGCAACATGGTACTTTTTGCCTTGTGGATTCGTAACACCCAGAATCAGCATATGTTCGGCAAGCCAACCTTGGTCGCGCCCCATGGTGGACGCAATGCGCAGGGCAAAGCACTTTTTGCCTAGCAAGGCGTTGCCACCGTAGCCAGACCCGTAAGACCAAATCTCGCGGGTTTCAGGGTAATGCACGATGTATTTGGTGGTGTTGCAGGGCCACTTCACATCCGTTTGACCCGCTGCCAAAGGAGCGCCCACCGTGTGCACGCAGGGGACGAAGTTGCCGTCTACGCCTAAAACATCAAAGACCGCCTTGCCCATGCGGGTCATGATGCGCTGGTTGACCGCCACGTAGGGGCTATCCGAGAGCTCAATGCCGATGTGGGCGATGTGTGAACCCAACGGCCCCATCGAGAAGGGCACTACATACATGGTGCGGCCCTTCATGCAGCCGTTAAACAGTGCGGGTGTGCCGTCCGCTTGGCCTTGCTCAAGCAGCGCGCGCATCGCCGCAGGTTCCATCCAATTGTTAGTTGGGCCCGCATCTTCTTTGCGAGCGCTGCAGATATAGGTACGGTCTTCCACCCGCGCGACGTCACTGGGGTCAGAGTTCGCAAGAAAGCTGTTGGGGCGCTTGGCGGGGTTCAGTTTTTTGAACGTGCCTGCATCGACCAATTGCTGGCACAGGCGTTGGTACTCCTCTTCCGAACCGTCGCACCAATACACGCTGTCAGGCTTGCACAGGGCCACCATGTCGGCCACCCAGGCAATGACATTGGCATTTTTGACATATTTCGGGGTGTTCAGGTGCAAGCCCTGCATCATTGGCGAGTTCATGAAAAGCTCCTAAGTTAAAAATCGTCTTTTCAAAATCAAGCGCAACGCTTGCAACCCCGCACTTTGAAAAAACGTTTTCAGCAACCATCTCGCCGCGTCAACATGCTGATCGCCACCGCCGAGGGTGCTAGTTTAAGAAGTGGTACTGAAGTTACCAAGCGTTTACGTCCAAAAGATATGCAAAAAAATCATTGAGAAATGCAAAAAAATACTTCCGACGGATGGCGATCATTGCTAACTGAGTCGGGAAAACCAGCGATGACGAGAAAGGGGCGTCCGCTTGACAGCTCGCACGCATCGACCTGCTATGCAATCAGGAGCGGTCTATCGAGATACACCGAGTGCAGAGTGATGTTGCCCGCCGTCGGGCATAGAAGACCCAGTTGGGTTCCGCAGTGCGGAGGAATGGTCTCAAGGAAATAAAGAACAGGACGTGCGAGGGCAGAACCCAGCAATTCTGAGAAGGCGAAAAAAAAGAGGCCTAAAGCCTCTTTTTTTTGCGGCGGTTGCAACAACCACCAAAGACCCACTAGCTTTACGCCATGAAGACCGCAATAAACGCCAACAAAAGCATCATGACGCCACCGACGATGGGTAACACGATGGGCATCAAAGGGACTACCGCGTCAACCGGGTCGACATGCGGTTCGGCGTGGTGAGAATCTGGAGCTGACATCGTGTTTCCTTCAATCAATCAAACGGGTTGTGTATTCGCGGATTTTAATGCGTGCCGGCTCCAAGTGCTCACTAATTAGGCCAAGCGCGCGTCAAAACCTGCATCGCGCAGCACGGCGAGCACGTCGTTAACGTGGGCGTGCCCACGGGTTTGAACCACCAGTTCAATCTCCGCATTTTGCACAGACAAGGTCGTAAACGCACGTTGGTGGTGCACTTCGTCAATGTTAGCGCCCGCTTCCGCCACCATGGCAGTGATGCGGGCCAATGTGCCCGGCACATCGCGAGCGCCTACACGAATGCGCGCTAAGCGCCCCGCACGTACCATGCCGCGTTGAATGATGGCCGCCAAGAACAAGGGGTCAATGTTGCCACCACACAAGACCAAGCCCACCCGTTTACCTTTAAAGCGCTCTGGGTACTTCAACAATGCCGCCAAGCCCGCCGCGCCGGCGCCTTCCACCAAGGTTTTCTCGACCTCGAGCAACATGACCAAGGCCTGTTCAATGTCGCCTTCGTCCACCAGCAAGAGGTCGTCCACCCTCGCCTTAATGACGTCTTGGGGCAACTGTCCAGGCGTCCCTACCGCGATACCTTCTGCGATTGTGCTGCTCCCCTGCGGATGGGCGGTGCCCTTGATCGCGTTGAACATGGCCGGAAATCGCACCGTTTGCACCCCGATGACTTCAATCCCAGGCTTCAGCGCTTTTGCCACCGTGGCCATGCCCGATATCAAACCGCCACCGCCGATCGCAATCACCAAAGTGTCTAAGTTTGGCACCTGCTCTAGCATTTCCAGTGCGACGGTGCCTTGCCCGGCCATGACTGCCTCATCGTCGTAGGGGTGTACAAAGCACAACTTTTCGGACTCCGCCAAGGCATAGGCATGGGCGCGGGCATCTTCCAAGCTGTCACCGTACAAAATGACCTCGGCGCCAAAGCCGCGCGTGCGCTCCACCTTCACGCCTGGCGTAAAGCGCGGCATGACGATCACCGCGCGTAACCCCAAGCGTTGCGCGTGGTAAGCCACTCCTTGCGCGTGGTTGCCAGCGCTCATCGCGATCACGCCCCGGGCCGACTGCTCCTTGGTCAACTGCGCCAACTTGTTGCACGCGCCACGCTCCTTAAACGAAGCGGTGAACTGTAAATTCTCGAACTTTAGGAACACTTGGGCACCGGTAATGTCCGACAGCGTTTGTGATGCCACACAAGGGGTATTTAGCAAATGGCCTTGTAGCCGCTGGGCAGCTGCCAACACATCTTCGTATTCAACCATGGTCATTGTTCCAATCTTCATAGAGGTGCACTGGCATATTGCGTGCACTTTCGTCACAAATACGCGACTTTGCAGTCACTTAAGGGTATGCAAAATCGAAACTGGGGGCGCAAGGTCGCAAATAAATGTGCGATCGGTACTTCCATCTTGCGCCTGACTGCGCTATCGTAAATCCGGCGCAACTCAGCGTCGGAGGCACTTGATGGCCAAGCGTTTGCTTTTTCAGCCCTTGGGGGGGCATCTTATTTCATCACCGGGTTTGCAGGACGCACCGGTGTTGGATCTGATGTGCTCGCACTTTGTGCTGACCTTGGCCGTTCGCCAAGGTGCAAACTTTAATGTGCGCCGCGACCTCAATGGGATCGTCGGTTTGGCCGGGCGCCACTTGATGTGGCCCGTGTCGGTGCTGGCTCGGTTGCGCGACTTTTTGCAGCGCCGTTGCTTAGGTAACGAGTTGTGGCGTGGCCACGAACAGCTGGCGGCTCAAGAATTTATGGCCCGCCACGGAACCTGGCGAGGCCAATATGACGAAGCCACCTTGTTCTTCTTCTTAGATGAGTACGCCAAAGAGCATGCAAAAGACCTCATCTCCGTACTGAGTGCAACTGCCGAAGGCTTAGCGGCCTCACTCAAGAAACAATCCACGATGGTGGAAAAAAACATCAACGCTCTGGCGGGGCTGTTGAAGCTCAACAAAGCCGAGCGTGCCTTGCTGCTCTATGGAACCTTGGCCCGTTACCAGCGCGAAATGCGCAGCATCTTGGTCGAGTTCAAGGTCCAAAATGCGCCCGAAGCCTTTGCTACCATGGCCCAAGTTGCCGGAGTGGACGCTCAAGAGCTAGGCGACGCGCTGCGCGCAGGCTCTCGCCTCGAACGTATTGGACTGGTAGAAAACCTGATCTCTGAGCACAACATTACCGACCTTGCCGACCTCATGAAGGTCAGCGAAAAGCTCCCCCCAGTTCTGATGCGCCATTACCGCGACCAGTCCGAGCTCATGGCGGTCTTTACCCGCCTGTCATCCAAGAGCACGCTCACCATGGGGGACTTTGCCTTTGTGGCTGAGGATGCCTTGGTCTTGTCACATCTTTTGGCGCGCGCAGTCGAGTGCAAGGAGCCGGGCGTCAACATCCTGCTGTATGGCCCACCCGGCACCGGCAAGACAGAACTTGCCAAAGTGGTGGCGCAGCATGCAGGCCTAGACCTGTTTGAGGTGGAGTACGCCGACCGGGATGGCAACTCCTTGAGCGGACGTGACAGATACCGATCTTTGCAAATTGCTCAGGTCTTCTTGAAGGGCAGCACCCAAGCGGCCCTGCTCTTTGATGAAGTGGAGGATGTGTTCCCTCCACTCTCAAGCGAAGCGGCGCAACTGTTGGCACGCTCGGACGCAAGTGCAATCCCAGTGGGAACCAGCGTCAACGGAAAGGCCTGGGTGAACCAGATTCTGGAGACGAATACGATCCCGACAGTATGGGTGACCAACCGCATCGAACAAATTGATCCGGCCTTTCGCCGAAGGTTTGCGTACCACCTTGAGCTTAAGTCTCCTCCTCCAGGAGCCCGGGAGGCGATCGTGCGGAAAACGCTCGCGGGAATTAATGTGTCCGACGCGTTTGTAGGCCGACTCACCGCGCGCAAGGGCCTGACACCTGCACAAATACGCACCGCCGCACGCTTTGCAGAACTCGCCCGCCATTCCAAGCAAGCTGGCGGTGCGGAGCACTTAGAGCAGCTCATGGAGCGCCAATTGCGTAATGCGGACATAGCGCTTGGCACGCGCAGCACACCCGTATATCCGCCTAGCATCACCCAGTACAAGCCAGCGCTGTCTCATATTGAAAGCCGCTACCAAATTCCGCGGGTGGTGCAAGCCTTGCAGGCGCGTGGGCATGGCACACTGTGTTTTTATGGCCCGCCCGGCACAGGTAAAACCGCGCTGGCGCAGCACATTGCCAACGAACTTGCTAAGCCACTCATGGTGCGCCAGGCAAGTGATCTGAGTAGTAAGTACATCGGCGACACTGAAAAAAACATGGCGCACATGTTCAAGGATGCCGAAGCCGATGGAGCCGTCTTGCTACTGGACGAAGCCGACAGCTTCTTGCAAGACCGCAGGAGCGCCCAGCGTACCTACGAGGTAACAGAAGTCAACGAAATGCTGCAGGGCATGGAGCGCTTTGCCGGCATCTTCATCTGCACCACCAACCTGATGGACCGCATTGACCAAGCGGCATTGCGCAGGTTCACGTTCAAGATTCAGTTCAAGCCGCTGACACGCGTCCAGCGCGAGGCATTTTTTATTGCCGAGGCCTGCTCTGACCAGTGTGAGCGCCTGACGCCCCCGCTATTGACGCGCCTGACCGCGTTGGATCAGTTGTGCCCGGGGGACTTTGCCGCAGTGAAACGCCAAGCCCATCTCTTGGACACTATCTTGGAGCCAGAGGAGTTTTTGGAGCAACTAGAAGCGGAACACCGCATCAAACCGGAGGTCCGTGAACAGCGGAGCATGGGGTTTTTGCAATAGATAGACCGCGGCTAACCGGGTTTGCGCCCCACGCTTCCCCAAAAACAGCCCCGCCAAGGGGCATTTTTTCGCGGTCAAGCATAGACCCGCGCACCTAAACCGTGATTTTTTGGGCTAGGTGTCAACCAAACCAAGCCCTCACGCGTGAAAGGTACAGGCAGGTACCAAAGCTGCTAGCTCCTCAAACCCCGAGCTGGCAGTTTTGAACCCGATGCTGAACGATTGTTTAACAAAAAGTTGGTGCAAATGCGTAAAGACCTCATTCAAGTCCCCGAAAAAGGAACTTACAAGTGGCAGCTGTTCAATTACTGGTCTGACGAGTTTCGTCAAACCCACGCAGACCATTCAGCCTATATTGCGCTGAACTTTGCGGGTGCGTTAGACGCCTGCCGCAACAAATTGCATGCGCTAGTACAACAGCACAGCCAGTTGGCACGCACTGCACCTAATGGTGCTCGCCACCAGCGCGCGATTGAGCGTTTGCAAAACACCATGACGGGTGCGGCTATCTCGTACGAGAGCTGCTTTCGCCGCCACTAGGCGTTCTGGGTCCAAGCTAGCTACTGTTTAGCAGTGCCTGCTTGGCTTGGCAGCAGGATTACTGGCTCTGCGCGAGCACACGCAGCACCTCCTGCGCATAAGCTTCCAGCTTTTTTGCCCCAATACCGCTGATACCTTGCAAGTCTTCTAGCGATTGGGGCGAGCGCTGCGCAATAGCGGCCAGCGTCGCATCATGGAAAATGACATAAGCGGGTAGGTTGTGCTCCTTGGCGACCTCAGCGCGCCAGGCCTTCAGCGCTGAGTACCGCATCAAAGCCTCGCTGTCCAACTGAATCGGGGCTTTCACAATGGCACCCAAGCGGGGGTTACGCTTAGACTTTCGCTCCGCCGGGCTAGACACCGACTCCCGTAAGCTCACTGCAACCTCACCCTTCAAAACGGCGCGGGCCTGCTCTGTAAGTTGCAGGGTGTTGAATGCTTGGGCATCTACGGTTACCGCACCCATCGCGATGAGTTGCCGTAAAACCCCTCTCAGTTGCAGTTCACTAAAGTCGGCACCGATGCCAAAGGTGCTCAAGCTGGCGTGGTTGTACTGGGTCACTTTGTCAGTGACTTTGCCCCGCACAATGTCCATCAAATGCCCTGCACCAAAGCTGATGCCACTCATCTGCTGAATGCGGTAAATGGTTGACAACAGCTTGCGTGCGGCGTCGGTGCCATCCCATACTTCAGGCGGGTTCAAGCAGTTGTCGCAGTTGCCACACGGCGTGCTGCTCTCGCCGAAATAGGCCAACAAGCGCACGCGGCGGCAGTCTGACGCTTCGGCTAGGCCCAAGAGCGCATCGAGCTTGCCACGCATGACTTGCTTGAATTCCTCGCTGGCCGGGCTCTCGTCAATCATGCGGCGCTGGTTCACCATGTCTTGCAAGCCGTAGGCCATCCACGCTTGGGCGCTCAGTCCATCACGCCCGGCGCGGCCTGTCTCTTGGTAGTAGCCTTCGATATTTTTGGGCATGTCCAAATGCGCCACAAAACGCACATCGGGCTTGTCGATACCCATGCCAAACGCGATGGTGGCCACCATCACGATGCCCTCTTCGCGCAAGAAGCGGTCTTGGTGCGTTTGTCGGATCTTGGTGTCCAGCCCTGCGTGGTAGGGCAAAGCGTTCAGGCCTGCATCCACCAGCGTTTGGGCAATGTCTTCGACCTTGCGGCGGGACTGGCAATACACAATGCCCGCATCACCCTCATGCTCCCGGGCAATAAAGCGCAAGAGCTGCTGGGTGCTGTCTTTCTTCTCGACGATGGTGTAGCGGATGTTGGGCCGGTCAAAGCTGCTGACAAAGGCGCGGGCGTCTTGCAGCTGCAAGCGCTCCAAAATGTCGGCCCGCGTCAGGTCATCCGCCGTGGCCGTGAGCGCCATGCGCGGCACGCCAGGGTAGCGCTCATGCAAGACCGTGAGCGCGCGGTACTCAGGGCGAAAGTCGTGTCCCCATTGGCTTACGCAATGGGCTTCGTCAATGGCAAACAGGCTGAGCGTGCCGCGCTCGAACATGGAGTCGAGCTGGGCCAAAAAGCGTGGAGTCGTGACCCGTTCCGGTGCGGCGTATAGCAGCGTGATCTCGCCGCGCAGCATGCGCTGCTCCACTTGGTATGCCTCATCACTGCTCAGTGTGGAGTTCAAAAAGGCAGCGCTCACGCCCGCTTCATGCAGTGCACCCACTTGGTCGTGCATCAGCGCAATCAGCGGCGAAATCACCACCGTGACCCCATGCCCGGCTTGCTGGCGGGCAATAGCCGGGATTTGGTAGCACAAGGATTTGCCACCGCCCGTGGGCATGAGTACCAGCGCGTCTCCGCCTGCGCCCACATGCTCAACAATGGCTTCTTGGGGCCCCCGAAACTGCGCGTAGCCAAAAACGTCGTGAAGAACCTGAGCGTAGGACAAAGTGATTGCTATATAAACAGTAGCTGCTTGCGCAGTATCTACGGGCGCAGAAGGCCAAAACTGCCTAAAGTCATACCGCAAACCAGCCCAAGCTCGTGGTTTGCAAGCGGGTGGTTAAGTGGCCTATTGTCTTCGACCTTGGCGTGACAGCGTTTGTTTGGCAAGACGTAAAGCAATTGCCTGCACTAAAATTCACGCTCCCAAGGGGCGCTGCAGCGGCTGAAGTGTGTTGCCACACTCCCCGCCAGGCTTGGGTTGGACAACCGCGCTCACTTGTTTGACATTCACCAGGTGAGCCCGCATGAAAAACATCACATACACCCGCGCCCAGCAATTGCCCGGCATCTTGGCACAACGCATTGCCATCTTGGACGGTGCCATGGGCACCATGATCCAGCGTTTCAAATTGGGTGAAGCCCAGTACCGTGGCGAAGGCTACACCGGGCCCGGTGGCCAAGGTGACCGGTTCAAAGACTTTCACCGGGACATCAAGGGCAATAACGAATTGCTGAGCCTGACCCGGCCAGACGTGATCAGTGACATCCACGAGCGTTACTTGGCGGCCGGTGCTGACCTGATTGAAACCAACACCTTTGGTGCCACCACCGTGGCGCAAGCGGACTACGACATGGGCGAGTTGGCCTATGAAATGAACGTGGTGTCGGCCAAGTTGGCGCGCGCAGCGTGCGACAAATACTCCACGCCCGACAAGCCCCGTTTTGTGGCCGGTGCCTTAGGCCCCACGCCCAAAACCGCCAGCATCAGCCCCGACGTGAACGACCCCGGCGCACGCAACGTCACGTTTGAAGAGCTGCGCGCGGCCTACTACGAGCAAACCAAAGGCTTGGTCGAAGGTGGCGCCGATGTGATCTTGGTGGAAACCATTTTTGACACCTTGAACGCCAAGGCGGCCTTGTTTGCGGTGGACGAATACTTTGAAGCCAGTGGTGAACGCCTGCCTATTTTGATCAGCGGTACGGTAACCGATGCCTCCGGCCGTATCTTGAGTGGCCAAACCGTGACCGCGTTTTGGCACAGCGTGCGCCACGCGCAACCACTGGCGATCGGGCTGAACTGCGCTTTGGGCGCTGCGCTCATGCGCCCCTACATTCAGGAGCTGCACAAAGTGGCACCGGACACGTTCATTAGTTGTTATCCCAACGCCGGTTTGCCTAACCCCATGAGCGACACCGGCTTCGATGAAACCCCCGATGTCACCAGCCGTTTGGTGCGTGAGTTTGCTGCCGAAGGCCTGGTCAATATCCTGGGCGGTTGCTGCGGCACCACGCCCGACCACATCGGCGCCATCGCCCAAGCCGTTGCCCCCGTTGCCACGCGTTCGCTGAATCGAAACTATTTCTACAAAGACGCGGCCTGAGGCTAATTCCGCTGATTTTCCCATGTAACAATGCATCCCTTTTTTCAGGGGGATAGATGAAAACTAAATTGTTAGCCCTTGCATTGGGGCTGGGCGGTGCACTGGCGCATGCGGATACTACCAATTGGCGCTTCTATGGTATGGCTGGCACGGGCTTTGGCGGTGAGTCCATCCTCAAGGGCGGCTACACAGATGGCTCAACTTGGAATGTGAAGACCGGTCTTGGTTTGCTGTACAAGGTTGGCATGGATTACCGTGTAGCACCAAAGTTCACAGTGCAAGGAACTTTAGGTCGTCAACGCACAGCCACCAATGCGTCGGACGCCGAACTCGCTCTGACTACTAACTCAGCGGAATTGATGGGCTTTTACGACATGGCGCCTAGCTGGCGTCTGGGGGCCGGTGTGCGTGTACTCACATTGGCTGAGGTGACTGGCACAGGTCTGGCTACGGGCCTTCCGGTTGTTGGTCGCTATGAGAGTGAGCCAGGCGCAGTGCTTGAGTTGCAGTACGTCTTGGACTCTACGCCCCCTAAAAAAGGCAATGATCCTGGCCAATTTGGTATCAGCTTGCGCTACGTGAGTGAAACCCTCAAGCCTGTCGCGGGCGGTGCCAGTAAAAATGGGGACCATTCCGAGCTCGGACTGTTCCTGTACTACTAAGCCATCAGAACCTATCCACGGTGTAACTGCAACCCCACTACCAAGGCAATTTTTCATGCAAAAAGTTCAGTGGGGCGTGCTCAGCACGGCCAAGATCGGGGTTCAAAAGGTCATCCCGGGCTTGCAAGGTAGCCAATGGTGCGAGGTGCGCGCCATTGCCTCGCGCAACGCCGCGTCTGCACAAGCGGCGGCTGACAAACTCGGAATCGCCCATGCGTATGGGTCCTACGAGGCCTTGTTAGAAGACCCCGCCATTGAGGTGGTCTACAACCCCTTGCCCAACGATTTGCATGTGCCGTGGACCTTGGCTGCTGCCCGGGCTGGCAAGCATGTGCTGTGCGAAAAGCCGTTTGCATTGACTGCGAACGAGGCCGCGCAACTGCGTGAAGTGGCGGACAAGGTGCACATCATGGAAGCCTTTATGGTGCGTTTCCATCCCCAGTGGCTGCGTGCACGTGAGCTGGTGCGCAGCGGCGCATTGGGTGAGGTGCGCGCCATTCAGTTGTTTTTCTCCTACTTCAACCGCGATGCGGCCAATATCCGCAACCGTCCCGATGCGGGCGGTGGGGCTTTGTATGACATCGGGTGCTATGCCTTGGTGGCGGGGCGGTTTTTGTTTGAAGCGGAACCGTTGCGCGTCATCACACTGCAAGACCATGACCCGCAGTTTGGTACAGACCGGACCACCAGTGCCTTGATGGACTTTGGCCAGGGCAGGCATTTGACGTTCACGGTGTCTACCCAAACATGCCCCTACCAACGGGTGCAAGTCATAGGCACCCAGCAAAGACTGGAGATTGAGATTCCGTTCAACGCCCCGCAGGCGGAAGAAACCCGTCTGTGGGTGCACGACGGAAAAAGCCTGCGCGATGGTGCCCAGCAGGTGGAAAACCTGCCCGCGGCCGACCAGTATGCGCTGCAGGGGGATGCGTTTGCGCAAGTGGTGCGCGGTCTGGTGGCCTTGCCTTACGGGGTGGAAGACGCCATTTTGAACATGCGCATATTGGACGCCATGGTGGCTTCCAGTACTTCGGGAGCTTGGGTGCGCGTTTAGCCCCCAAGTTCGCGCCCCTTGCGGCGCGTTAGCCCTTAAAATCGCGCCATCCAAGGAGCGTTGCAGCGGGAAACTTTGTTCCCGTCAGGCTTGGACAGTGCTTGACCCACCGCAACGACGCTCACCTGGCAAGATGTTTTTTACAGGTGAGATGCATGTCTTCTACAAGTTCCCCCTCTTTAGCTACGTCCGTTGCGCCCATGCTGCTTTCCGGCCTGGAGCCCGTGCGCATTGACGCCAGCTCTTTGTTTGTGAATGTGGGCGAGCGCACCAACGTCACGGGTTCCAAGGCGTTTGCCCGCATGATTCTGAACGGCCAGTTTGAAGAAGCCTTGGCCGTGGCGCGCCAGCAGGTCGAGAACGGTGCGCAAATCATCGACATCAATATGGACGAGGCCATGCTGGACAGCCAGGCGGCCATGGTGCGGTTTTTGAACCTCATTGCCAGCGAGCCTGATATCTCTCGCGTGCCGCTCATGATTGACAGCTCCAAGTGGAGCGTCATTGAAGCAGGCTTGCGCTGTGTGCAGGGTAAGGCGGTGGTTAACTCCATCAGCATGAAAGAAGGCGTAGAAGAGTTCAAACGCCAAGCCAAGTTGCTACGCCGCTATGGGGCCGCCACCGTGGTGATGGCGTTTGACGAGCAGGGCCAAGCTGACACCTACGCCCGCAAGATCGAGATTTGCGAGCGCGCGTACCGCATCTTGGTGGACGAGGTGGACTTCCCCCCAGAAGACATCATCTTCGACCCCAATATCTTTGCCATTGCTACAGGCATTGAAGAGCACAACAACTACGCGGTGGACTTTATTGAAGCCACCCGCTGGATCAAGCAAAACCTGCCCGGCGCCAAGGTGAGTGGCGGTGTGTCTAACGTGTCGTTTAGCTTCCGCGGTAACGACCCGGTGCGCGAGGCCATCCACACCGTGTTCCTGTACCACGCCATTGCTGCGGGCATGGACATGGGCATCGTCAACGCCGGTATGGTGGGCGTGTACGACGACCTGGAACCTGTTCTGCGTGAACGTGTGGAAGACGTGGTGCTCAACCGCCGAGCTGACGCCGGCGAGCGCTTGGTGGACATTGCCGAAACCGCCAAGAGCGGCGCTAAAGACGAGAGCAAGAAACTGGAGTGGCGCGGCACGCCTGAAGCCCCGGCTACGGTGGGCCAACGCCTAAGCCACGCCATGGTGCACGGCATTACCGACTTCATCGTGGCGGACACCGAAGAGGCATACCAAGAAGTGCTGGCCAAAGGCGGACGTCCTTTGCATGTGATCGAAGGCCCGCTCATGGATGGCATGAACATCGTGGGTGACCTGTTTGGCCAAGGCAAGATGTTTTTGCCCCAGGTGGTGAAAAGTGCCCGGGTGATGAAGCAGGCCGTTGCCCACCTGATTCCCTATATTGAAGAAGAAAAACGCCTGGACGAAGCCGCAGGCCGCGATGTGAAGACCAAGGGCAAGATCGTCATTGCCACGGTCAAGGGCGATGTGCACGACATCGGCAAAAACATCGTGACCGTGGTTTTGCAGTGCAACAACTTTGACGTGGTCAACATGGGCGTCATGGTGCCTTGCCATGAAATCTTGGCGAAAGCCAAGGCAGAGGGCGCGGACATCATTGGCCTCTCAGGCCTGATCACACCCAGCTTAGAAGAAATGCAGTACGTGGCGGGCGAGATGCAAAAGGACGACTACTTCCGCATCAAGAAGATTCCGCTGTTGATTGGAGGCGCGACCACCAGCCGGGTGCACACCGCCGTCAAAATTTCGCCCCATTACGAAGGGCCAGTGGTCTATGTGCCCGATGCCTCGCGCAGCGTGAGCGTGGCGCAAAGCCTGTTGGGCGACGGCGTGCAAACCTATGTGGACGAGCTCAACGCCGACTACGACAAGGTGCGCCACCAGCACGCCAACAAAAAGCAAACGCCCATGTGGCCGCTGGCCAAGGCCCGTGCCAACAAAACGCCGGTGGACTGGGCCAGCTTTGCGCCCACGGTCCCCAAGTTCATTGGGCGGCGCGTGTTCAAGAACTTTGACCTGACCGAGTTGGCGCAGTTCATTGACTGGGGCCCGTTCTTCCAGACCTGGGACTTGGCCGGGCCCTTCCCAGCGATTTTGAAAGACGAGGTAGTGGGCACCGAGGCCAGCCGCGTGTTTGAAGATGGCAAAGCCATGCTTAAGCGCCTGATAGAAGGCCGATGGCTGACCGCCAACGCCGTGGTGGCGCTGTACCCGGCCAACAGCGTGAACGATGACGACATCGAGTTCTACACCGACGAGAGCCGCAGCACCGTTGCACTCACCTGGTACGGCCTGCGCCAGCAAACCGAGAAGCAAGAGATTGACGGCGTGATGCGCCCCAGCCGCTGCCTGGCCGACTTTGTGGCGCCCCAAGGAGTTAAGTCAGACTACGCAGGCATGTTCGCGGTGACCGCGGGCATTGGCACCGAAAAGCGCGAAAAGATCTTCTTGGATGCGCACGACGACTACTCCGCCATCATGCTCAAAGCCATTGCAGACCGCTTGGCCGAGGCTTTTGCCGAGTGCTTGCACCACCGCGTGCGGACCGACCTATGGGGCTACGCACCTAGCGAAGCCTTAAGCGCTGAAGAGCTCATTGCCGAAAAATACCAAGGCATTCGTCCAGCCCCCGGCTACCCTGCGTGCCCTGACCACAGCGTCAAGCAAGACATGTTTGCGCTGCTGCAGTGCGAAGACATTGGCATGGCCGTGACCGAGAGCCTGGCCATGACGCCAGCCGCCAGCGTGAGCGGCTTCTACCTGGGGCACCCCGACGCCACCTACTTCAACGTGGGCAAGATTTCGGATGACCAACTCCAAGACCATGTGCGCCGCCGTGGCCGCACTGCCGCCGAGTTGCAGCGTTTGCTGGCACCGAACCTGTAACACAGACGGGCGCACCGTTGATCGGTGCGAGTTGGCGTTGCACGCGGCTGAATCGGTCTAGACGGCACATGTACTGTGCGCAATTAGCTATCAATACTGTA
The DNA here is from genome assembly GCF_006974105.1 of Rhodoferax aquaticus. Taxonomy (NCBI): domain Bacteria; kingdom Pseudomonadati; phylum Pseudomonadota; class Betaproteobacteria; order Burkholderiales; family Comamonadaceae; genus Rhodoferax; species Rhodoferax aquaticus. Next base: position 4,597,350 of record NZ_CP036282.1, on the reverse strand, counting down.
GCTTGCTGCGCCCGATTAGCGGGCGCTTTGGCTTGGTAATTGTCATGACACAAGCCATGGCAACGTGCTATTATTTTTGCCACAGCTCAAACAGGACTTGCGCATGACAACTGCCACCAGTCGCCCGGAGAAACTGCGCTTAGGCGATGTACTGGTGCAGCAACGCCTGATCTCGCAAGAGCAGCTCAAGCAAACCTTGGAGTTACAGCGGACCACCGGCAAGAAAGTGGGGCGCTTGCTGATAGAGACCGGCATCATCACCGAAGAGTTGTTGGCCAACGGCTTGGCGCGGCAGCTGCGCATTCCGTTCGTGAATCTGAAGACCTTTCCGTTTCGCGCGGAAGTCGTCAAATTGCTGGCTGAAGCCAATGCCCGCAGGTTCAAGGCGGTGGTGCTTGAAGACAAGGGCGACCAGTTGCTGGTGGCCATGTCTGACCCGCTCGACCTGTTTGCCTTTGACGAGCTCACGCGCATCCTCAAGCGCAACATCGCCATAGCCGCCGCACCAGAAAGCCAGCTGACCTTAGCGTTTGACAAGCTGTACCGCCGCACCGAAGAAATCAGCGGCTTGGCGCGGGCGCTGGAAAAAGACATCGGAGATGCGGTGGACTTTGGTGAACTCACCGCCAGCGTGGGGCTGGAGGGTGCACCGGTGGTGCGTTTGTTGCAGTCGCTGTTTGAAGACGCCATGCAAGTCGGTGCGTCTGACGTGCACATTGAGCCCCAAGAGGCGGGCTTGCAAATTCGGGTGCGGGTCGACGGTGTGTTGCAAACCCAAACCCAAGCTGACAAGCGCATTGCGGGTGCGCTGACCCAGCGCCTCAAGCTTATGGGTGGTTTGGATATCTCTGAAAAGCGCTTGCCGCAAGACGGCCGCTTCAGCGTGCGGCTCAAAGAGCAAACCATTGATGTGCGTCTGTCGACCCTGCCAGCCACCTATGGCGAATCGGTGGTGATGCGCTTACTCAACCAAGGCATCGGCATGCGCCGCCTCGATGCCATTGGCATGCCTGCGGCCATGCTGGCGCGGTTTCGTGAAGTGTTGGCTCGGCAGTCGGGCATGGTGCTGGTCACCGGGCCTACGGGCTCAGGAAAAACCACCACGCTGTATGCGGCACTGGCGGAAATCAATGCGGATGAACTCAAAGTCATCACCGTCGAAGACCCCGTGGAGTACCGCTTGCCCGGTATCACCCAAGTGCAGGTGAATGACAAGATTGAACTCACGTTTGCCAAGGTGCTGCGCTCCTGCTTGCGCCAAGACCCCGACGTGATCTTGGTGGGCGAAATGCGCGACTCTGCAACAGCCGAAATTGGTCTGCGCGCGGCGATTACTGGGCATCTCTTGCTATCTACTTTGCACACCCGTGACGCCATGAGCACGCCGTTTAGGTTGATGGACATGGGTGTGCCGTCTTACATGGTGGCCACTTCTTTGCAGGCCGTTATTGCACAGCGTTTGCTCCGCTTGAACTGCACCGAGTGCGCGGCTGCGCACACCCCAAGCGCCCAAGAGCAATCATGGCTGGACTCCTTGCAGGTCGGTACACCCACATGGCTGCCCCAAAAAGGCCTGGGATGTTCGGCATGCAACGGGTCTGGCTACTCGGGTCGCCAAGGGGTGTATGAGCTCATGGAAATGGATGTGGAACTGGCCCACAAGGCCACCTTGGCGGATCCCGGTGACTTTATGCGCAGCGCGCGCGAACGCATGCGCGGCCAAAGCATGGCCCACCATGCCTTGGAGTTGGTGAAGGCCGGGCGTACCACCCTTGCGGAAGCCATGCGGGTTGGGTATGACGTTGACGACTTGGATGTAGCAGGCACCCCCTGATGGCCATCTACGCATGGAAGGGGCGCAACAAACGCGGTGAATCCGTGAGCGGCAAGCTCGAGGCCCTGACCGAAGGGGGGGTGGCCGATCAGCTCCTATCGATTGGCATTGCCCCTGTGCAGATTGCTGTGGCAGCCGCTGAGCAAGACGCCAGCACGGAGGGGTGGTGGACCCGGCTGAACCGCCGCCCCGTGGTACTGGAGGATTTGCTGCTGTTCTCCCGCCAGATGTACACGCTGAACAAAGCGGGTGTGCCCATACTGCGCGCGTTTGCCGGTTTGCAAGCGTCGGCCAGCAAGCCTGCCATGGTGGAGCTGCTCCAGGACATACGGGCCAGCTTGGACCAAGGGCGTGAACTCTCTGCGGCCATGGCCAGACACAAAGATCTGTTTGGCAGTTTTTACATTTCCATGATCAAAGTGGGCGAGATGACGGGGCGCCTGACGGAGGTATTTTTGCGGGTGACCGAGCACATGGAGTTTGAGCGCGATGTGCGTGAGCGCATTCGCCAAGCCCTGCGTTACCCCACCTTTGTGCTGATCGCGATGGGCGTCGCGGTGGTCATCCTCAACCTCTTTGTCATCCCTGTGTTTGCCAAAGTGTTTGCCGGTTTCCATACCGAGCTTCCTGTGATTACGCGGGGTTTGTTGGCTTTTTCGGGTTGGATGATTGCTTGGTGGCCCGCGCTGATCGTCGGCATGGTGGGGGCCGTGTTTGCGGTTCGGGCCTATTTGCGTACCCCCAAGGGGCGCTACCGGTGGGACGCCCGCAAGCTCAAACTGCCCATCGTGGGTGAGATCGTGCGCAAGGCTACCTTGGCGCGGTTCGCCCGCAGCTTTGCGCTGTCTAGCCAAAGCGGGGTGCCCTTGGTGCAAGCCTTAACCGTGGTTGCGCAAACGGTGGACAACGCCTTCATTGGCAGCCGTGTAGAGGAAATGCGCGATGGCATTGAGCGCGGCGAGAGCATTTCGCGCTGCGCTGCGGCGACGGGCGTTTTCACACCCGTCGTGCTTCAAATGATTGCAGTGGGTGAGGAAACCGGCGAGCTCGATAGCTTGCTGTTTGAGATTGCAGATATGTACGAACGAGACACCGACTACAGCATCAAAGGGCTGTCCGCATCCATTGAGCCTGTGCTGCTGGGCATTATCGGTGTGCTGGTTTTGCTCTTGGCGCTGGGTGTCTTTTTGCCTTTATGGAACATGGGCGGGGCTGCCATGGGGCGGGGTGGCTAAGGCCACAGCCATGCGCCCCAATCGACTGTTAGCCCCGCTGTGGACCGGGCGTTTGAGAGAGTTGGCTGCTATTCAAACCACGGTAGGCGCCCTGCGAACGGCATTGGCAATGGACTACATGGAGCGTACGGCGCGATCCATGCCTATGTGTGGGGGGGGTGGACTAGTGGCGTTAAGCCCAAATCAAGGGGTTAAACACCGGTCAAACGCACAATGCGTTGGGTCAGCTTAGGTGAAAACGTAGACTTGAATTAGGATGTAGCTTAGCAATCACTTAGGCACCGAGTGTGCGGCTATGCCAAGGGCACGTAGCGGTTTTGAGGGCAGTCGGTTTCATCACATTTATCAACTTGGTGGGCACTATGAAAACAACACAGCGTGGCTTTACATTGATTGAGCTGGTCATGGTCATTGTGATCTTGGGCATCTTGGCAGCGGTGGCGATTCCGAAGTTTGTGGACTTGTCGTCCGATGCTAAGCAGGCAGCACTCAGTGGAACCGCTGGCGCACTTTCATCAGCGGCCTCGATCAACTATGCAAGCTGTGCTGCCAGTAACAATGTCGCTGTGGCAAACAAATGTGTCCAAGTCGCCAAGTGTTCGGACGTGGGTGCCTTGTTGAATCCGAGCGTGACGTTGGCTACCACTTGCAGCACCTCTTCTAACTATTTGACTGCCGACACTGCAGTGACGGGAACAGGTGCCGAGAAGAATGGTGTTTCTCAAGTCTGCACCTTGAACTATGGAACTGGTTCTACCTGTGCTTCGGGTGGGACAGCCACCTTCACGATCATTGGCGCTGCGAACTAACACCGACATGTCTTCAGGCCAAAGCCAGTGAGCGCAACCTCACTGGCTTTGGCTTTTTGCTTGGGGTTGCGCAGTGCATGCACCATCCGTACACGCTAGGTGTGCGGGGGCCGTTGAATGGCGCTGAATGTGTGGCTGGGTTCGCCCGGGTCACGGCCTGTGCAGGTCCTTGTATTTGGAGTCAAAAGAGCCTCTTATTCCTGATGCAATATGCGTAAGCAGCTACTAAACTCATAGCGTTTATCGACCCTAGCATGCCTCAGCCAACTCACGCAATGCATCCTATCCAACGCTGCGGCAGGCGTAGGGCCTTGCAGTGGGGCTTTACCTTGGTCGAGCTGGTCATGGTCATGGTGCTGCTGGGGGTTCTGGCGGTGTTTGCTGCCCCTCGACTGAGCAACACCAATAGTTTCAGCGCGCGAGGGTTTCACGACGAAACGCTCGCCCTGTTGCGCTATGCGCAGAAAACGGCGATTGCACAGCGCCGCAACGTGTGTGTGCAGCTTGACGACACAGGTCTTAGCTTGCGCATTTTTGCGTCAAACCCTGCGGTCGGCACATGCAGTGCGGCCGCGGTACTGCCGCCGCCCAGCACATTGCGCGGCGGCAGTGGTTTGGCGGGGCAGTCCGCTGGGGCTGCGCTCACGGGGTTTCAGTTCACCCCTTTGGGCAGCACGGACCAAGCGGGTGCCATCACCATTTCCATTGCCGACAGCACCCACATCATTGTCGAGGCCAGTACCGGCTATGTCCATGAATAGGCCTCAGCAGCATGGCTTCACGTTGGTGGAGCTGATCATTTTTGTGGTGGTGGTGAGCTTGGGCATGGCGGGCATTTTGTTGGTCATTCAGACCAACGTCAAAGCCAGTGCAGATCCCATGGAGCGCAAGCAGGCCATGGTGTTGGCCGATGCCGTCATGGAAGAAATATTGCAAAAAAGTTTTGCCCGTGACCCCAGCGCCCCGGTGGGTACCAATCGGGCCAGCTTTGACAACGTAGACGACTACAACGGCAAAACGCAGGCGGACTTTACCGATCTTCCTGCTGCCTTGGCAGGCTACACCCTGGCCATTGCAGTAGCTCCGGCGACACTGGAAACTGGAGTCAGTCTGAAAAAAGTGACCGTCACGGTCGCTAGGGGCAGTGCGAGCCGTATCACGATGGTGGGCTACCGTGCGAACTACTAAGCAAGCCGGATTCACCTTGGTCGAGTTGGTCATGGTGATCGTGATACTGGGTGTGCTGGGCAGCATGGTGGCCGTGTTCATGCGCGGCCCCATAGATGCCTACTTTGCCGGTGCCAGGCGCGCTGCCCTGACCGATGTGGCCGATACGGTGGTGCGGCGCATCGCGCGCGATGTGCAAGTGGCCTTGCCCAACAGTGTGCGCCAAACCAACAACCAGTGCCTAGAGTTCATCCCTACCCGTACTGGGGGGCGCTACCGAACGCAGCCCGATGGCACAGGAGCCGGTGACGCCTTGGACTTCTCCACCGCAGATGCCAGCTTTGACATGTTAGGGAGCAACAGCGCAGTCAGTGCGCAGGCCATTGTGGCTGGTGACGTGGTGGTGGTCTACAACTTGGGGATCAGCGGTGCGGATGCCTATAACGCGGACAACACCAGCCCTGTGCTGGGGGTGTCAGCAGGCAGCCTAGCTGGCGAGACCAAGATTCAGATCACGCCCAAGCAGTTTCCGCTGGCGTCTGGCAGTCACCGTTTTCAAGTCATTCCTGCAGACGAAAAAATCGTAGCCTATGTGTGCCGGGGCGGCAACCTGTACCGCGCCACCCACCATGCTTACAGCAGCAGTTGCCCGTCTACAGGCGGAACGCTGATCGCGCAGAACGTGAGCTGTGCCATCACCTACAACGGCTCGGACCTGCAGCGCAATGCCTTGGTGCAACTCACGATGGGCTTCACCGACAGCAGTGGTGAGGTGGTGAGCCTCTACCACGAAGTACACGTGAACAACACGCCATGAGCTGCTGCACTCCCGCCACATGGTCCTCCCGTGCGCAGCAGCACGGTTTTGCAGCGATTGCTGCTATCTTTTTGGTAGTGGTATTGGCCGCTATGGGGGCGTACATGGTCACGTTCTCCAATACCCAGCAGCTCACCTCCGCGCAAGACTTGCAGGGCTCTCGCGCCTATTGGGCTGCGCGGGCTGGCTTGGAGTGGGGTATTGGAGCCGTAGCGCCACAGGCCAGTGCGACTGCCACGTGCCCCAGTTCGCCACAAGCCTTGCCGGCTACGGGCACCTTTGATGGCGGCTTTACGGTGGTGGTGACCTGCACGATGACGAGCTTTAACGAAGCTTCGGCCACTGCCAACGTCAAACTGTTCCAGTTCACCGCAGTGGCGAGCAGTGGCGGATCGGTCGGTAGCGCAGGCTTTGTAGAGCGCAGCCTGAGCGCTGCCTTGGAGAAATAGCAATGCACCTTCTGCCGTCTCTGTCCCACGCCGCGTACTTGCTGTCGCGCCTGCACTGGCTGGTGTGGCTTTACTTGGCGGCGGCAGCCACCCCGGCAGGCGCGGCTACCTATGCCTATACCTCCACCACATTTACCTATGTCACGCCTTCCGCAACGGCGGGCACCGCAGTCTGGAATACCACCAGCAACTCCCCCGGCTGCACCCAGTTTCCCTATGGCGACGATGACTGGGCTGACGTGAGTTTTGGCAGCGGGTTCAAGTTTCGTTTTGCAGGCACAAGCTACAGCGGTTTGCGCATTTACGCCAATGGCATCTTGGCGTTTCCGCCCGATGTGTCAGGCTTTCACCGGGTGTACAACGCATCTGCACTGCCCATTACCTCAGCTTCACCGGTCTTCGGCTGGGGGTGCAGCTTGAGCGCTGTACCCAAAAACATCATGGTGCCGTATTGGCGTGACATCGTGGCGGGTACCGCCCAGAGCACGAGTGGTGCTGCGGTGCGCTATGAGTTGGTGGGCACTGCGCCTAACCGCCGCTTCATCGTGACCTGGAGCAACGTCAAGCTGTATGGCCAAACCGACCGCTACAACTTTCAAGTTCTGTTGCTAGAGGGGCCCAGCAGCCTAGACGGTAACTTCATCTACCAATACACCGTGGGGGCCTCTGATGGGACAGGTGCCTCCGTGGGGGTGCAGGTCAGTAACACCGACTACACCGCGTATTCCTTCAATCAGCCGTTCATTGACCCCTTGCGCGGCACCGCCATACTGTGGTACCCGTCCAACCAACTGGCTGGCAAAGGCGCGGAGTACCGGTTTGACGAGAGCTCATGGACCGGAGCGGTGGGTGAGGTGCGCGATATTTCTGGTAATTCGCAGCATGCCTCGCGACAAGGAGCCGTCACCAACGTGGCCGGCGGCGCTTTGTGCCGAGGGGCTTCGGTTCCGAGTAATACCTCCAACACGGTCATCGATGCCATAGCAACTCCCTTGGTCCCGGGCAGCAAAGGGTCGGTCAGCTTTTGGTACCGCTCCAACGTCAATTGGAATGCAGGCTCCAGCGATGCCATGCTCTTAGACGCCACTACTACGGCATCGCGCCCCTTCTACTTGATGAAACTTGCCAGCGGTGCCTTGCGTTTCACGATGAGTGACAACACCACCCCGAATGCGATCGTGAGCACCGCACAAACCAGCACCAACTACAGCTTTGCGTCAGGCACCTGGCAGCACATTGCGATTACATGGAGCTTCAGTGCCGGGACCAACCAGACCGTGCAACAGATCATTGTGAACGGCGCCTTGGCTACCACCACAGGGAGCACACCATTTCGCAGCACCACCAGTGGCGTGATCGCGGGGCTAAGTACACTGTATGTGGGTGATAACCGCACCTCCGGCGTGACCCCCAGCAACGGCACTCCCAACAGTGCCAATGGCATTGTGGACGAGGTGTACATCTACCCCACTGAAATCAACGCCAGCCAAGCCGCCGCCGACCGCAGCCTGACCCGCACGACCTGTACCAGCCTAGACCACTTTCATATCTTGCATGGCGGAGAGACGGTGAACTGTGGTGGTGCGGCTGCGAGTGTGACCATAACCGCGCACGACAGCGCCCACGCGCCCATTAGCCTGGCCGGTACGACGCTGAACTTGGCGACCAGCACAGGGCGCGGCACATGGTCCAACATCAATGCCATCAACCCGGTCAACACTACGGGCGCTGCCAACAGCGGTACGGCCACCTATGTGTTTTCGGGAGAGTCTCGCGTTGTGTTGGGGCTGGCCAACACCGTATCTGAGAGCGTGAACGTCAACCTGAGTTCAGGCGGGGTCACGGAGCGCTCGGGTACCGCTAGCAGCTGCACAGTACAGGATTACACCTATGGCAGCAGTTGTGACGCCGACCTGTCCTTTGTGGACGCTGGTTACTTGTTCAACGTGCCCAACCACGTGGCCGAGACGCTGCAAACCGTGGCATTCAAAGCCGTCAAGAAGTCTGATAGCAGCACCGCTTGCGTGCCCACGTTTGCCAACCAAACCCGAAGTATCACCTTCACCTGCAGCTACCAAACGCCTGCCACGGGCAGTAGGCCTGTGCGCATCGGTGGATCAGCGCTCAACAGTGGGGCCAGTGCAAGTGCCGCATGTGACAGCACCGGACAAAGCCTTAGCCTGAGCTTTGACTCAGCGGGTTCTGCCAGCTTGGCGGTGCAGTACGCCGATGTGGGCCGCGTCACCCTGAATGCCAGCGAAACTACGGCGGGCGTGACCATGGCGGGCACCGACACCTTTGTCGCAGCGCCCGCGAGTTTTGCCATCTCAGGGGTGACTGCTAGTCCCATCAAGGCAGGGGCAGACTTCAGTGCCACGGTCAGCGCGCGCAACAGTGCAGGGGTCACAACCCCCAACTTTGGCAATGAAACGCCCAAAGAAACAGCCACGCTGTCGTTCACCAAATACCAGCCGACCGGCAGCGCGTCATCCAACGGCGTTTTTTCCGGGGCCTTGGGCAGTTTTGTTGGGGGCAGCGCCAGCGCTAGCAATCTGTCGTGGACAGAAGTGGGGTCGCTGGACCTCACGGCCAGCTTGACTAGCGGCAGTTACTTGGGCAGTGGGTTGACCGCCACGGGCACTACCGGCAGCACGGGAGCCGGGGGGCGATTCATCCCCAATCACTTTGACACCTTGCTTACCCAAGGGTGTGCCGCCGGTGCCTACACCTATTCAGGCCAAGCATTTGCAGTGCAGGTGGTGGCGAGAAACAAGGCCGGCAACACCACGGTGAATTACGACGGCAGTGCCAACACCAGCCCCAATTTCGCCAAAGCAGTCGCGTTGTCGGATGCCAATTCAGCAGCTGGCACCATGGCGTCTAACAGCCTTGCCGCAGGCGCATTCACGGCGGGGGTAGCCAGTGCCAGCCCGGTGTTTACCTTTGCCACCAAGCAAACAGTACCTGCCAGCATCAAGGTCCGAGCGACTGAGACCGCAGCAGACTCGGTAAGCTCCGCTCCGGGTTCTGAAGGGCTGGCCGCACTGCGCAGTGGCCGGGTGCGCTTAGGCAATGCTTATGGCTCTGAGCTCTTGGATCTGCCCGTGTCGTTGCGAGCGGAGTACTGGGGGGGCAGTACCTCGGGTTGGCTGCTCAACACGGCGGACTCTTGCTCCACCACGGTCTTGCAATTTACGCCTGTAGGGACAGATATCACCGCATCGACCTGCGTGCGGGATGCAGTGAATTACAGCGGCAAAGGCTGCTCCGGGGCTGTGCCGGTAAGTAATCGCAGCTTTCTTGAGGGCGGCGTCGTGGGCACCGACAGCAATGGCGTGGCAGGGTTTGCGGGCAATTTCAACTTATGGCTTAAAGCCCCTGGGGCTGGCCGCTCTGGCTCCATCGACATCAGTGCCACGGTGCCCAGCTGGCTGCAGTTTGACTGGAAGGGGGCTGGCCCTGCCAACCCCACAGCCCGTGCCACATTCGGGGTTTACAAAAGCCCATTGATCTATAGACGGGAGAACTACTAGGTCTCTATCAAGAAATAAACGACACAATCCATTACGCCTTTGCGTGCCATGCACACAAGGGTTGGTTAGCTATATAAACTAGAGCAACTGTAGGCATTGGTTCACAACGCATGAAACACACGTTAAGCCTTTTAGTGGTGCCGACCTTCTGGAGGCAGCCTTGAGTCTGCGCTGGCCTTGGAGTCGCTCCAGCTCGACAGACCAGCTGGTGGTGTCTTGGGCCTCTGGCGCATTGGCGTTTGTGCGTGTTCGCCCGCGCAAGGGGGGTGGTTTCGACCTCGTGGCTGCGGGTATAGCGCACCAAGGTGAGCATGGCCTTGACGGCCTAGTCGACCAGTTGGAGGCCCACGATCTCAGAGGACTTAACGCCGCAGTGATGTTGCGGCCTGAGCAATACCAGTTCCTGCAGATTGATGCACCCGCTGTGGCCCCAGAAGAGCTGCGTGCCGCCGCACGCTACCTGATTCGCGACATGGTCCCCACCCACTTGGACGACATCACGCTGGATGTTTTGCGCGTGGGCGACGGTCAGCAAACCGGCACGCGGCATTTGTTTGTGGTGGCCACCACCAACGCAGTCATTCAAGAACTTATGCAGTTGGCACAACGCATGCAATGGCCTGTGCAGGTGATTGATGTGCAAGAGACCGCGCAGCGCAACCTGCAAAGCCTGGGTGCTTCGGGCCAGGCTACGCAGTCCATGGCGAGTGCCGCCTTGGTTTTGACGCCAGAACACCAAGCCATACTCACCATTTCGGCGAATGAAGAGTTGTTTTACACCCGTCGGTTTGATTTACCCGATGGGTTTTTAAGCCACGCATGGGGTGAAGTTGTAGATTCTGAAGTCAGTGCTATCGACGCCTTCACACCGGTCGAAGAGTACGTGCCGGACTATGCGGCACCTAGCCCAAGCGTTGACCTGGGCGTTGCGCCGTCACCCCTGACGGCAGACGATGGCCTGCAGCGCTTAGTGGTGGAAGTGCAACGCTCGCTGGATTTGTGGGAGCGCACGTGGTCCAGCAAACCACTCAGTGGCCTGCGTTTGTACGCAGGCGAGCGCAGTGCCGAGTTGGCAGACAAGGTTGGCCAGCAACTGGGGCAAACGGTGGGGGTGCTAGCCCTAGGCGCAATGTTTGCGGGTTGGTCAGACCTAGCGCCAGCGACCCAGGCGGCGTGCATGCCTTTATTGGGTGTGTGTCTGCGCACGGAGCCGCGAAAGCTGTAAGCCCAGTCCTATGCCACAGCAAATTAATCTCTGTACCCCTGTTTTTCTGATCCAGAAAAAGTACTTTTCTGCGCAAACCATGGCCGCCGCGTTGGGGGCGTTTGTGCTGCTGGGTGGTACTTTGTGCGCGGCATGGGTGTGGAGGCTGGACCACACGCGTGCAGGCTACCTCGGCACGATGGCTGCGCAGTCCAAGGAGATTGAGAGTCTGCAAACTGCAGTGCGTGTCGCCAAGGCTGGGGCAGGGCCTGTCGATAGCAGCTTGGTGCAGCAGTTGCAGACGCAGCGCCTTGCTGTTGAGCAGCGCACTCACCTCTTGCAGGTCTTGCAAGAAGGGGTTTACCGACCCGGGGCCGGGCATTCAGACCGCTTGCAATGGGTGGCGCGGAGCATTCCTGATACGGTGTGGATTACCCAGCTTACGGTGGATGCCGGGCGCTTTGAACTCATGGGCAATACGCTAGAGCCTGCCGCACTGAACGCCTGGGTAGAGCGCCTGGCCCAAGGTCCGCTGCTGCGCGGCTTGGAGCTGAGCAATGTCAAGGTCGAGCGTGTGGACACGTCTAGCCCTGTGCCCGCGGGTGGCGCGGCCACCCCGGGTGTGCGTCGTCCTATGTGGAGTTTTGTGTTGCTCCATGTGCAACCTGAGTTGCGGGTCACCGAAGGGAGCACGCCATGAAACAAACGCTGCTGATGTGGTGGACCCAGCAGGCCGCGCGCATTGATGCATTAAGCCAGCGCGAGCGCCTTGTCCTCTTTGTTACGGTGATCGTCAGTTGCCTAGCAGTGGCAGACTTGGCTTGGCTGTCGCCTGCGCAGTCGCAATACAAGCAGGCTGTCCAGCGTTTTGAGCTACAAAACGCCGAGCTTGCCAAGTTGCGCAGTGAACTGTCCAGCATTCCGGTAGCCTCAGATAGCAATCAGCCAGTACGTTCAGAGCTCGCCACAGCAGCGGCCAAGCTGCAAACGCTGGAGTTGCAGATACAAGCCTTGGCACCCCAAGCGCAAGGAGCGCCAGCCTTGGAGCAAGTCTTGGTACAGTTTTTAAAGCGGCAAGAGGGCCTGACCTTGTTGGGTCTGCGCACGCTTGAGCCGGGAGGAGCCGCTAGCGCGCCAGTCAATGCATCATCTCCTCACCCTTTGGCAAGCATGGCTTCAGCGCCGCCGGGCGTGATCCCCACTGCTGTGGGGCAGCCACAACTCGGGTCTGCCGTTAGCAAACGCGGCGTGGAGTTGCGTGTGTCGGGGCCGTATGCAGAGTTGGTGCGCTATGTGCACGTGCTAGAGCTTGCACTTCCCGGACTGCGGTGGGGACGCATGCAACTTAAAGCAGACAACAGCGCTCCGGTGTTGACCGTGCAAGTATTCTTGCTAGGGTTGGATCCATGAAGCTGCATCCTGTTTGCTTGAGTGTCTGTGGCCTTGTGCTTTGCATGGGGGTGTCTGCACAGGCTTTGCGTGACCCCACCCAAGCGCCTGTGGAGCAGCAAGCCCCTATTGGTGGCGCTGTGGGGGGCATAGACCCCACCGCTGGCGTGGCGGTGTTGGTGCGCAATGGTGTGCCCTACTTGGCTTTGGACACCCGGATTTATGCGGTGGGGCAATCGGTAGGCAGCGCGCGCATTGAGCGCATCACCGAGACCGAGGTCTGGCTCAAAGAGGGCGGCAAGGTGTACAAACTGCCCCGTTTTGCGGGCGTGCAGCGCAGCGCAGTGGGTCCAATGGGCCAAGAGAACGCTGTGAGCTGTGCTGCCGTGCCTAGAGCGGCAGCTGTTGCAAAGGCCCAGCCATCCCCTGTGGGTCCCACTGGGTCAACACGTCAAGTGACGGTGAGCAAGCCCGATCGTTCCAAGCCCGCTGTGCCTAAAACGGACCACTCTGACGCGGTGCTGCCACCCTGTGCAGCGCCATCCCCCTAAGAAACGCGAACATGCTTCAAAAAGTGAACACCATGAACGACACCCTATGCCGTACGCGTTGGCTCGGAGCCCTGGTGGCCCTCGGGCTGCTGTCTGCATGCGCCAACGACAGACCTTTACGCACACCCGATGTCAGCGCTGCAGTGCGAGCGGAGCTACCTGCTGCGCCGTCCAAACCCAGCAGTGTGGTGCCCGCACGGGTAACCGATGCCTTGGCCGAGCCTGCCCCCGCGCCGCTGGCCTTGCCGCCTGAGCCTCGGCTGGACTTGCTGGTGAACAATGCCCAGGCCCGCGATGTGTTCTTGGCCATCGTGGCAGACACCCGCTATAGCATGCTGATGCATCCCGACGTGACTGGCACACTGTCGGTCACTCTGCGCGGTGTGACCGTCACCGAGGCACTAGAAGCCATTCGTGATGTCTATGGGTATGACTTCAAGATCGATGGCCGGCGCATTGTGATTTATGCGCCCACGTTGCAAACCCGCATCTTCACCCTCAACTACCCTACCTCACAGCGCGCAGGAACGAGCGAGCTGCGGGTGTCGTCGGGGGCCAGTTTGCAAGGCTCCGGCACGAATTCAGGGGGGACAAGCTCCGCAAGCTCCAGCAGTTCGGGCGCACAGCCGGAGAGCAGCCGGGTCTCTACCAGTTCACGTTCAGACTTTTGGAGTGAAGTGTCTGCCGCTGTGAAAAGCCTGGTCGGTAATGGGGAAGGCCGTAGCGTGGTGTCTAGCCCGCAGGCAGGCATTTTGGCGGTGCGTGCCATGCCAGAAGAACTGAGGCAGGTGGAAAAGTTTCTCAAAGCCACGCAAATTGCGGTAGAGCGCCAGGTCATGCTGGAAGCCAAAGTCATTGAAATTGAACTCAGTGATGGCTACCAAAGCGGTGTGAACTGGGGCGCTTTTGGTAGCGACGTGAACGGACAGGCCGCGTTGGGGGTCATTGGTAGCAACATCAGCAATGGCAATGCGTTTTTGCAGGGCACTACGGTGGCCAAAGGCACCGTGCCCTTCCCTGCGGCGGCAAGTGGCAGTGGTTTGTTTGGTTTGGCACTGGCGACGTCTCAGTTTGGTGCGGTGTTAGGTTTTCTGGAAACCCAGGGCGATGTCCAAACCCTCTCCAGCCCGCGCGTGGCTACCCTGAACAACCAAAAAGCAGTGCTCAAGGTGGGTTCTGACGAGTTTTTTGTCACCGGAGTGACGGGCGGAACCGTCAGCAACAGCAGCAGTAGCACCAGTGGGGCCAACGCCAGCACCACCATGCCTACGGTGACGCTGACCCCGTTCTTCTCGGGCATCTCGTTGGATGTCACGCCGCAAATTGACGACGGCATCAATATCACCTTGCATGTGCACCCCAGTTTGACGACGGTCACCGAGAAGACCAAGCAGGTGGACCTGGGCAGTGTGGGCAACTACCGCTTGCCCTTGGCGTCTAGCAGCGTGAATGAGACTGACACTTTGGTGCGCATCCAAGACGGCACCATTGTGGCTATTGGGGGGCTCATGCAGCTGGAGTCCAGTCGCAATGCCTCGGGCTTGCCCGGCACGACCAGCATGCCAGGCTTGGGGGCTTTGTTTGGGAACCGCGCCACCGCAGGGCGCAAGAAAGAAGTGATTGTGCTGATCAAGCCCACCATCATTCGGTCTGCAGCCGATTGGGAGGCGCAAGCCCGACGCACCCGCGCAGCCCTCGATGAGATGGATGCGGCCCGCGCGCGGGTGATCCAGATTGACGGTAACGTCGCCAAGTAATGTATCTGGGCCATTTTTCGCTGCGAGAAGCTCCTTTCGCGATCACGCCCGATACCGAGTTTTTCTATCCGCACGAGGGAGTGCAGGCCTCATTGAACATGCTCCTGGTAGCGCTGCGCAGCGGTGAAGGCTTCGTTAAAGTCGTTGGCGAGTTAGGCTGCGGCAAAACCGTTCTGTGCCGCCAATTGCTCAAACTCTTGCAAAGCGAGTGCGTGACCGCCTACATCCCCAACCCCGATATGGGGCCCGATGACTTGCTCATGGCCTTGGTCCAAGAGTTGGGCATGGTGGTGTCGCGCCCCTTGTCACGCCACAAAATACTGGGTGCCTTGCATGCCTGCTTGTTAGGCCATGCCGCGCAGGGCCGCTCGGTGGTGTTGTGTATTGATGAGGCGCAGGCGATTCCCTTGCGCACGGTGGAGAGCATTCGCTTGCTATCGAATCTGGAAACTGAAAAACGCAAGCTCTTGCAAATCGTGCTTTTGGGCCAACCCGAGTTGGAGCAAAAACTTGCGCTGCCCGAGATACGTCAACTGTTGCAGCGCATCACGTTTAGTGAGTACCTAGGCCCCATGCATGCGAGCCGCGTGCCCGTGTACTTGCAGCATCGTTTGCAGGTTGCGGCCCTTAACGCACACACGGACACCGAGGTGTTTGTACCTCAAGCCGCAGAAGCGCTCGCACTGTGGAGCGGCGGCGTGCCGCGGCTTTTGAACATCATGGCGCACAAGTGCCTTATGTTGGCCTACGGAGAGGGCGTGTACCGGGTCAGCGCCCGGCATGTCTTGCTGGCGGCCCAAGACACGCCGGGCGTTCGGCGTTCTCCGCCACAGGCCAGCCCTTGGTGGCAGCGCTGGCGCGCCCACTGGGCGCTCAGGAGCAAAAGCGTATGAGTGTGATCAACACCATGCTGCGCGACCTAGACCAGCGCCGCGCTGAGCTGCGCTTGGCCGAAGGCGGGCTTTTGCAGTCCCCTGAACTGCAACCCTTGGGGCTGGCAGGCCATGCACAGACCGGCCCTCGGTTTGCCGTGCGGCGTCTAGTGCCGTGGCTCTTGGCAAGCGCCGTGGTACTGGGACTGGTCTATGCCTGGCTCACTCCATCTGCGCACCCTGGGGAGCAGCAGGTGCGGCTGGACCATGCCGCCGCGCCCCCTGAAAATGCGCAACCCACGGTGCCAGTGCCCGCCGTGACCATTGCACACGCTGCTGCTGCGCCACCCCAACACGCGCAAGCTGCCGCGCCCGCCAAGGCCGAACTTGTCAGCACTTCTCCTGACGGAGCGAGCAACCGTGCGAGCGCTGGCGCCGCAAAGCCCAGCGCAACGCCAATGGAGTTGGGCCTGCGGCTCAATAGCCAGGTGAACGCCCCTGTATCCAAACCTGCGCCGGTAGAGACCCACCCTGCCGAGCCCACAACCACTTTGGCGAGCAGCAAACCAGTCGGACCTGACTCGGCATCGGCCACCCAAGCCCCAAAGGCGAGTAGCACTGCCGGAGGTGCCATACCTGTCACGCCAGTGCCTGCGGCTGCCACACTCAGCCCGACTAAGCACAGTGCCAGTGCGTCCACCGCGTCAGAGCCTATGCCAACACAACGCCAAAACCAAGCTGCGCACGATGCATTGGCACAGGCGCAAACCTTGTGGGTGTCCGGTGCCCAAGAGGCCGCTATAGGTACTATGCAAGAGCTTTTGGTCACTACCGAACGGCTGGCAACCGCAAGCCCTACCGACAGCAACAGCCAGCTACTCATTAATGTCGTGCGAGAGCTCACGCGCATGCAGATGGCCATGGGCCGCACGGCCGCAGCTTGGGAGCTACTGAGCCGCTTGGAGCCTGCGCTCAACAGCCAGCCCGATCTCTGGGCTTTGCGTGCCAATGCGGCGCAAAGGCTGGGTCGCCACCAAGACAGCCTCAACGCTTACACGGCGGCGTTACAAGCCCGGCCTAACGAGCAGCGCTGGCTTTTGGGAATGGCAGTGTCCCTGGCGGCGTTGGGCCAGACCCATGACGCCAGCACCATGACCGACAAAGCACGCCAGCAAGGGCCTATTGGCAAAGACATTGCCGCCTACTTGCGTCAAGCCGGGGTGATCGTGAACGAGTAAGGCCGCAACCCGCATAGACTAAGCGCAAGATGCTACTTAATGCATAGCGCTGTGCGCTTTCGGTCCTGGTGCTGCGGGGGCTTCTAGTGGCTGGCGCGCAGAGCCCGGCGGTACTGCATGGCTTCGGCCACATGGGTGAGCAGCGTGGTCTCAGAAGCTGCCAAGTCGGCAATGGTGCGGGCGATCTTCAAGGTGCGGTGGGTGCCTCGGGCTGACCAGCCCAGCTGTGCGGCGGCGGACTGCAAAAATTTGGCGGCATCGGGGGCGAGCAAGCAATGGGCGTCTATGTCTTGGCCGGCCAAGGCGTGGTTGGGCTTGCCTTGGCGGGCATGCGCGCGTTCTCGCGCTGCGGTGCAGCGGCTCTGCACGCTCGCGCTGGATTCGCCCACGGTGGCGCCTAGAAGTTCGGGCGCGGGCAGGGCGGGTACTTCAATGTGCAGGTCAATGCGGTCCATCAAGGGGCCGCTGAGCTTGCTCTGGTAGCGGTGCACCTGGTCGGGTGTGCAGCGGCAGGCCCGTGTGTTGGAGCCCTGGTAGCCGCAGGGGCAGGGGTTCATGGCGGCTATGAGCTGAAAGCGCGCCGGAAACTCGGCCCGCCGCGCTGCCCGTGCGATGGTGATGGTGCCGGTTTCCAAGGGCTCACGCAGCGCTTCTAAAGCGGCTCTGGGGTACTCTGGCAGTTCGTCTAAAAACAAAACCCCATGGTGGGCCAGTGGTTGCGGACAATAAAGTCCTGTCCTCGAGCCGCAGCCAATTACAGGGAGATTTTGAAAAGTGACTTTTTGCTATGACAAAACAGTCTTGACCCAATTCTGCCGCTGCCTCGGGTTGCAGTGACAAAAGAGTTCTGACCTCAGATTGACGTCTCCCCCGGCGGCCTTTAGCCTAGCCCAACACCGCATTCAAGATGCCGTCAGCAGCATCTGAACGCGTCGGTCAATAGGACTGCCAGCAGCGAGCACCTGTTCCGCTTGAAGAAGCCACTCCCGCGCTGCCTCAGGGAGCATTGAGGAATCCCCGAGCCGGACCTTGATGTGTTTCAGGTATTCGATGCAAAGCTCAGCATCTCTCCAGGCGGTTGCCTCTTTGAGTAACTGCGCTCTGAGCTCTTCTTCCTTACGGCGCTTGCGCTCCCTCTCTTCGCGAATGCGGGCTTCCTCCTCCCAGCGGGCTTTCTGGCGAGCGTGTTCCTCGTTTCTGGCGCGTATGCTTTCAATGGCGGCGGCCAGGCCAGTTACGAAGTCCGCGAGCTTGTCGTCCAGGTTGTCGCGCTTGCCGTCTGCCCAGGACTTCTGACCGTCAAAATAGCCTTCGATTTGGAGGGACAGCTGACCGGTCATCGTGTACGTGTAAATCTTCCGGTCCATCCAACTGTACTTTGGGTCCTTGAGAACCTCGAAGGTCGAGGTGCACTTTTCAAACAGCTTGAAAGTCACAGCCACGCCTCCGCGCTCCACCTGGAGGCGGTTCTCCTTCGGCGACTTGTTCAGCTGTGCCCCAATCTCGGGCATTGCCAGTTCGATGGCATGCAGCAGTCGTGCTGCCCTCTCCACTGACGCAGGTGACACCTCGCAGCTGAAAACGTCTTCCCCATGACACGAGACGATGCCGCGCCCGTCTGGCTTAGCCTTGAAAAGACGCTTGAACGTGGCTGCCGAGAACGGTGCCAAGTGTTCGGTCGTGGAAGGCGGTCGAACTGTCAGGCGAGTACGCTTTAACTCTGCCACTGGTTCGGGAAGGGGCGGTAGTCGATAACGACTGGCGTCCAGGACGACGACAGCGTCGTCGCCCTTGGGCAGCGGCGGTTTAGATACAGGCTTGCCGTGCTGCACCTTGGTCCAATGGCCAACCGGCGGAATCGGAATCGCATGCTTCCGGCAGGCCTTGGCCAATCCAACATCCGAAATGTCGAACTCCTTGGCCAGGGTCCGGATAGGAGTCTCCCAGACCCGACGGTAGAGTTCAGCGCGTGAGATTTTCATTGGCGTCTCCTGGATAGCCACCAGCATATCGACACCAAAGTAACGGGCTTACATCAACGCCAAACTGATAGTTCCAGTCTATTCCACCGGATGCACGCAAATCTGCGCGCATCCGGTGGAAACTTATAAAAATCAACAAGTTACGAAGCGAAAAATGCGCTGTCGAGTCCCTTTGGCGGTATGTATTCCAATCCTCCTCCTTCCCGAACGTGCTTCAGCCGTTCCAAGACTTGGTCAAGTCGACCATCTCGTTGCCACCGCCTGAACGTCGTCGACAAATTCGTCTGGCTGAAGCCCGACGCCTGCGACATTGCTTTCCAGGAGCTGCCGCTAGAGAGCTTGTGCAGAATGACATCCAGCAATGCGCGTCGGGAGTGTGCTCTCTCTTTACGGCTATTTCCGTTCAGCAATGGCTCGATATCCACCCACTCGGTGCAAGACAGGGTGACCGTCCCGACAGCCCTAGAGGGGATTGAAGGAAAGGGGGATAGGGTCGTCACCTTGTGCCTAGCATTGAACTTTCGGTGGAAGACATAGGCCAGTCCCGCTCCGGTGACAGAATCTTCTGCTTCGACACTCGCCGCAATCATCGTTACCTTGGTCACGAAAAGGTCGTGTCCAACACGTCGTCCATGCATGACCAGTCGGAACTGCCCCAGGGGAAGAGCCAAGTCCAATCGCCCGCTCAGCGCGTTCATGAAAACGCTCTGGCAGCAGTCGCGGGCGGAACGTGATGAGTGAAGCCAGCGCAAGGGCTCATACCGGCTCTCAACTTCCCGCCGGTCAAGGTACTTCTCACGCTCCCTGCTCAAGACGATGACCGGTGGGGTGCTGGCATAGTTCACAAAGCCCAGCACATCAATATTGCCAGGGGAGAAGACGACGGGAAGAACCAATCGGTGGGGCTTGAACAGCGCACGAATGAGTGCGAGTGCGGGCACATGTACGGTTGTCCCATCATCAAGCGCATGGCAATAGACTGGATGTCCCGCTGTTAGCTGGTCTGTTGGCGAGAAGCCAAAAGCCTTCAGGTACTGCTCGGATGACGAGCGGACCCAAGTGGATAGGTCCCCTGTGTAGACCACGCGTTCTAAGGGGCCGGCGGTTGGAAGCCCCGCGCTGGCCAACGAACCGGCTTGAACATGCTCCGCGGAGCCATCTTGTGAAACCACCGAAAAATGCAACTGCCCGCCCATTTGGCGAGCGCTTGTGACCCAATCCATACGTCTCTCCTGTTAGAAAGACGTATAGGAAATTTAGACCGGCATAAATGGCCTGATGTATCAGCGGCGAGGCCGTCTGCCAGGAATCCGTGTTGATTGAGGCGACTTCTTGAATTGCTCAATCCAGGCCATCAGCGCGGGAATCCGGTGTTTCTTGGTTTTGACAATCGAATGGATGCCGGCGATGTCGTAGAGGTCTTCCAAATTCACCCGCGTACCGGCCTGTCGATGTCGTGACACTTCAGCGGTGAGGCATTCAATGGCTTCCCGCTCGATTTGCGGCCAGTCGCGCGTCTTCGGCTGACGCCGCCCCTCAAAGTCAATGCGGTTGTTTGATGGCGTCGGCTTGCTGTCCAAGAAGACTTGCAGCAGGATGTGCTTGAACGTGGTGCTGTTGTGAGCTGATGCTTGGAACATCTTTCCTGGCCAGCGCAGTCTCGGGCCGGTGTCCTCCAAACAGCCGTATCGACGCAAGAAGTCGGTGCCGTAGAAATTCAGCATGTCATGGGCTAGCAGCGCACCATGAACCTTTCCGCCCATGTAAACGTACCCAAGCTCTCTTGCACGCTGTCGATAGGTCTCGGCCAGACTGTGGGCGTCATAGACACGCCAAAGCGCTGCGGTCGAGGCCATCGCAATGGCAATTGAAATGGTGGGTGACGGCTCGGGGCTGGTCGTATGGGAGTTGACCATCTCATGGGGCGGCGGGATGCGTGGTGCGCGGGAAATCGCTGCGGGTGACGTGTACAACCCGACTTTGTGGTCGGAACAAATTGAAACCCCGCAGAGTTGGTGCATCCGATGCCAATAAGACTCGCCGTACCGCTTCAGCTCAAACTCAACGCACACTGGGCAGAACCGCAGCCACGCTTCACCAATCACCGCCCTTCGGACCAGTGACGCCGTCGCACGCAAAACAGTGTGACTGCGCTCCAGCTCCGCTACCAGCCGTAATCGCTCGTCCTCCTCCTGGAAAGCGGTCAAATAGGGAAAGACCGTGTGCTGACCCAGGAATGTCTCAAACGACATTCCGAAGGCGTGCGCGATACCAGCGTATTGGGTTATCAGAAAGGAATGTGCCGACAGCTTATGGCCTGTCAGTCTCCATAAGAGCGGCTCACGTCCGATGCCCAAAATCCGTTCCGTTCGGTGCAGCATGCTGCCGACGAGCTCATCCGGATAAGGGCGAGGGAGATACATGCTCAGATTTCGAGAACGTCCTCAAGCTGGGGCGCCATTCCGAGGCTCTTCAGCTGATGAAGAACCGTGACATTGGAGGTTTTGGCATGGGCAATGGCACGCCGATAGTCGTTTGGACGTTCGTCGAACCTGTCGACAGGCAGTTCCACTACGACCTTCCCTTTACCCCGGGCCTTCACGGGCTTGGGCTTGGTAAATTCAGCTACGACCTGCTTTATGCCATCAGCCAGATTGGCGCCAGGAGTCTCCGCGGCAAAATTCTCAGCAAGGCGGTTCGCCTCTTCCGCCTCTATTCCCACGGATTCCAAGCTAGACGCCAGGCGGGGGGTAAATGTCGGGTCGCTAGCCTTTACGCCGTAGAGTGGGGAGGTCATCCGGTCAATCTTGCGACGCACACTGTCTAGGTGCTCCTTGAAATTCAACGGAGCAATATCGTCGTACTTGGCGAGCATTTCAAAGTCGTCATCCCGAAGTGCTGAAATCATCGGGTGTAGCAGCTGGAACTCTTTCCGGTAGACGTCTTGTAAGAGTTCGGGGGTCAACGTCTCGCTGCCATCCCACATAGCCCGAGCCTGGGCTGAGACAAAGAGTTTGATGGCAAGGTCAATAACACCCTGACTCGCGTCGTACATGTAGTGAGCGAGCAAGGGCGTCAGCGCCACAGGACGCTTCATCCATTGAAATTGCCACAGGATTTCGAGGAAGACGTCCCACTCATCTGGCTCGGCAGCGGTGCCGGGTTGAAGGCGGTCCCAGGGGGCCAAACCAAACCCACTAGAGCGACGAGCCTGTCGGAACTCAATCCCCAAAATTTTGATGGCCTTGTTCGTGCCGACGAAGAGAGTGGGTACCTTGGTTATGTTGCATGCCGACACCAGTTCGGTCATCAGGGTTTGAGAGCCCTTGGGCGAGTTCGCGAGATTCTGCACTTCGTCGCCGATGAGAATCCCGACAGAATGCAGGCTCATCACGTGGGCCGCACTCTTCATTAACGCGTCGGTACCGCTTCGGCCGCTCTGCGAATACATCTTGTAGTAGTTGGAGCCCGGCAGAAGCTCGTCAATCTTGTGCAATATCCCTGTCGCAAGGCCATTGCTAGACCTTCCATCGGACGGCATCTCAATGTGGAGCGCTGGAATTTGATAACGGTGAATGTCAGGGTGATAAATCACCTTCGGTAGGTGCGCAAGCCAGCGTTCAACTGTCGTCGTCTTACCCATTCCTGAAACGCCAATCAGTGCGGAAGAGAGCTGTGAAGTCCGCGAATCCGCAGCCTGAGAAAAGGACTCCCCTGCCATCTGCTTGTCGTACAGCGCCTGAAATATTGCTGCGTCTCCAGGCGTTTTCGGGGCTCTGCCAACGTACCCACTGCGGAGTAATGAGTCCAGCGCACGACAAAGCTCCCTGTGCCTATTCATTGGCATCATGAAGTTTTGCAAGGTCTCAAGCATCATGAGCCGGTCAGCCGCAGGCCAAGCGCGCTGGGACTCGTGAAAGTCGGGCATCAAGGTCAGCGATTCTTCGAGGCCTTGATTGGTCATTGGCGGGGGCAGTGCTTCAATCAGCGGGTTGCCCTTGAACTGAGGGAGACGTTGCTCAAGGTACTGGGCATAGACGGTTTGTGCAGATGGAAGTGGGTGATTCATTTGTATCAAATTCGGAAATGATTTAGCGGGCGCTCATACGGGCAAGGATGGCTTTCAGGCGGTCCTGTTGGTCGCGATTGGCGGACGTTATTTCAAGGCGTGCAACCGACTCAAGTGCCGCATCAGGCTGCGGAACTGCAGCTTGCAGCTGCGCCGACTCTTGGCGCTCGAGTTGGCGTTCCTTAGCACGGGCAGGCTTTGTATCGGCCCTACGAGCTGAGCGGGACTTCTTGTTGCCCAGGGCCTTCAGTTCAGCCTTGGCGTTGTCGACCACAAGTGCCGTGCGATTGCGCAAGTCCAGGCGGCCCTGGAGGCGCTGCTCATCCGCTTCGGCACGTACCTTGTCGCGTAGGTCCTCGTAATATTTGACCTCTTCAAAGCTAAGCCCTGAATAGGCCTCGCTGCGCGTGGTCAGTGTTGCAATGTGCGGTTGGGATTTCCCATCTAGCGCGTGTACGTAGATTTGGTCGACCAAGCGGGTGTCGAAAGAGACCGTGACCTGAAAACGGTGTTTGCGGGCAGTCTCAAACCACTTTTGGGCAATCGCCTCCTGAGAACTGTAGAAGCACCCACGAAACTCGATGCCACGTTCCGTCACTCTAGCCCTTTCCTTTCGAAGCAGAGCAAAACGCACAGTCTCTTCGGAGAAGCGAGTCAGTAGGCCCGAGCGGGTCACAATGCCGTGATTCCACAGCTCAATCGGGCTGGGACGTACGCCGCCCGATAGTTCAGAGAGAGATAAGGGGTAGTCTTTCATTTCCCGCCGATTCGTCATGATGATGGCGTTCAAAATGAGATTGCCAAACTCCTTTACTGTGAGACAGGCATCTTTCTCATAATGCCTTCCGCGACGGCGCGTGGCATTCCAAGGTGGGTCATATGCCGGGGTGATGGGTCTGAGTACGCAATGTTCGATGCGGAAGCCGGATTCCACAGTAGGCTTCCAGTCGGGGCGCAAGCCCGGCACGTTTGTGACCGTTCCCTGAAGTCCTTCGCAAATATTCGTGCTCGGTTCGGAAATCATTTCTCCCATGTCGGCCAAAAATTCCACCGGGAACACCTGATGCGCCGGCCAGTCGTCAGGGTCGTACTCAACGCCATAGCGCGCACATAGAGCACGCTTATCTTCTGAGATAGTCAAAATTGCCGACAGTGCTGCAGCCCAGCTCGCGTGCTCAAGGCCGATATAGAAGCCCACAATGAGGCGGGATTTCCGGTCGATGATGAGGTAAAGCGTGGGCTTGCCAACAATCTTGCTACGGTCCTCAGCCGCAACGAGGAAAACGTCGGCGATGGTGGCGTCGATTTCGTAGAAGTGGCCGACACCTAGGCAGTCAGCCAGGACGGTGCCAATGACCTTGCGGTGGTCACGTTCGAAATCCTTGTTGCCTTCGCGACCGCGCAGTCGAACTTCAATGTTGTAGTTCTTCTTCAGAAAATAGAGAAACTGCCGAAGGCTGGGGCGTTCTCCTCTATGGTTTGCGAAAAGCGTTTGATTCCCGTCCGCATGTCGGAAGTGCTTGTTAATAAGTTCTGTATACGCATCGACAACCGTGATGCGCTTATCTACTAGATACGTGGCTTCGAGGACCCGCTTCATATGGGCAGCGTCGGCCGAAGTCAGCTGATATACCTTGTGTCCAGCTTTTGATTTACGGCCACGGCCAGCAGTGACGGGTAGCAGTCCGTCGCCGTCAGTCCCTTGGCGGCGCCCAGACTTGTCGTAGCCAGGCATCAAAGCAAGCTTGTTCTGGCCGCGTTGCCAATAGCGTCGCAGGTCTTTGCGCAGAGTACCGACCGAACATTTCTTCTCCTGTGCGTATTCGGCAATGAGGCGGTTGCGACGGCGTGGGTCATAGAGGTCATGCTCATGTGCTCGAAGGAGTGGCGCCAGTCGTGCCCATGACGCATCACATTTACGAATACGAGCTTCGCTAGGAGTCCCGTGCGTTACCTCTCCCTGTGCAAGGGAGGGTAGGTTGACGATTTCCAATTCGGGCAAGCGGACTGGCCAGGCAAATTCGCTATCCAGGGAAATGCACCAGATGGACTTGCTTCCACTATCCGGATGAAGGACGCGGTATCTCTCGCCGTCCAATTCAAACACATCGTTCTTGAACAGCATTACGCACCTCCTACAGCGCGCAGCTGACCAGCGCGTGAGGACATCAGGAACGCGCCGACAGGCTCGCGAGTCAAGTCCTTTGAATTCAAGTCGACCATCAATGCGCGTTCCTGCATCAGCAGGCGAGCAACACGTAAGCCTGCGCCTGGCTCAAGACCGTGGCGCGCGTCAAAGGTCTGGCAATAAGCTGCAAGAGGTACGTTCGCATCTGCGGGCGCCTGAAGTTCGCGTCCCATTCGGGATGCGAGTGCTGCGTAGTAGCCCTCACTTGGCTCAATCTCGCCATCTTTGACTTGGGCATCGCGAATCCAGGCAAGGTTCTTCACCTTCTGTTGGGGAATCTGGGAGTGGTAAATCAGGTGATGTGGTTTTCCGAGCAATTCGAAATAGGTACGTTGAATCTCGAGTTTCTGCAGAGACACCTCGTCCTCTGCCTCCTCATCGCGCTTGGTGTTCAGCGCCATGAAGTGCTCAGCGCCGTCTTTTACGATGGTGACGAGAAAGTCGACGGTCATGACGGTCGGTACATGTGTTCCCGGATAAAAGGGGTGGCGAATCTTCAGCTCGCTCGCGACCGTCTGGGTCAAGCCGCGGTCCAGCGGGTATTGCTCACGGATGTCGACAACCGACCGGGACCATTCACAGGCAAGAAATAGTCCGTACTCCACGTCCGAGAACGTGTGGTGGACACGTCCGGTTTTTAGGCCGTAAATGCGCCTTGACCTTCCCATGCTGCTGAAGTCGCCGACTTCAAGCCACGGCTTGTATTCCGGCCCGCTGCCCTGCCCGTACCCTTCTTTTTCCCAGTCGGCAATCTTCTTTTCAGTCCACTTGTGGCGTCCCATCTCAACCTCCAATCATTCCTATCAGTCATGGCCGCTGGCATGCACCAGCTTGAACTCAGCCCCCCACAAAATTTGTTGGGTCAGGAGTAAAGCGTCGGATTAGATGGAGGTGACAGATTTGTCACCTTCCTAGTAACATTTCCTGGGGGTGCCTTGGCGAAAGCTCCCAGTGCCTCGGGTAGATTTCGAAGAAGCACGCTTGACGAACATTTTTTGAAAGCCTGAGCATGGAAACAGACTTGGATGACCCCTGGAAGGAATTCGCGCGTCGACTTCTTTTGGATGCCGCTGCACTGCGGGGGTTGTCCACCGCGCGTCAGTTGGCCGACGTGCTGGCTGAGCAGGGCATAGTGATTGCGCCGCGAACACTGGCTCGCCGCATCAGTCGAGGCAGTTTCGACGCCGGGTTCTTCCTGCTGTTTCTGCAGGCGTTGGGAGTCAGCGAGATTGCGTTTCAAGGTCAGCAGTCGGCCGACGTTGAAATACAGAAGAAGCTTCGTCCACGGAAGCGGTGAAGGTGCGGGTTGGCGCAGTGCGTAATGACTGCGCTTCACCAGGCAACCACACAGGCTGGCTGTTGCCAGTCCAACTGCAATCGGCAATGCACGACATTCCATCTGCGTACCCCTTTCATAAAAAGGGGCCGTGCCTCTTCAATAAGAGACGCGGGCAGAGCTCAGCCGATGGTCACACGAAAATCCTACAGGGTTTCGCAGTCATTGAACAGTTCCGGAATGGGGCCTTCTGCGCTATAGAGCTTCGCAAATGAATCAAAGTTAAGTTCTCAACATAGACCGACGCTTAACTATTGCTGCGTCGTGTAGCGCCGAATGGCCTGTTTTGGAACTTCACAGGGGAATCAAAAAACAGTAGCCTCAAAGCTCGATTGACGAGCATGTGAGGAGGTCTCGATATGACAGCGGAGAGCGATGTCCCAGAGGACTTCCCGCGAGATTATTTTCTTGGCGGGGTATCTGGTTTTCAGCCCAAGTTGTTGGCTCGGCAGATAGATGGACGCTTTGTTGTTGGGCCCACGCTAGACGAAGTCAGGGAGCGTTGGAGCTGGGTAGAGGAGAAAGCGCAACAACTGGCAGAGGACACTCTTGAAGGCATGCGGATTGGCGAGATTCGCTTCCTGAGGGGGCACTACCATTCCTTGGAGCGTGGAATTCTGGCGGCTGGATGGGATATCACCCCGAAGGAGCGAGCTTGGTTGATTGAGCGTGTCAGCCAGCTTGTGGATGCGCAAGCTGACGGTGCCAGTGGGTGAAATCAGCTCTCTTGAATCCATGAATGAAAAGCCCTCGCAAGGAGGGCCTTTCCCGGGCACATCAATTAATCGCGCCGAGCCTAGTGCCAGTAGCGGTCCAAGTGATGTTGCCGTTGCCTACAACTGCAGCCCCGCCCATACCGCCAGCGCCGCCAGCGCCGCCATTACCAGCCACGCCCGTTGACCCAGTAGCTCCTAGAGCCCCACCATTTCCGCCTGAGCCACCATAATACGTGCCACCACCACCGGAGCCGCCAGCTCCGAAAGTAGATTTGGTGCCTGCCGTCCCTGCAGTTGCATTCGTCCCCCCGTTTCCCACCCCCGGAGAGCCCCCCGCGCCGCCGTTAAGCCCCATGCCACCCCCACCACCGCCTCCAGCCCCGTTTACCGCGAGAAGCGACCATACTTGAGTGCCGCCACCGCCTCCTCCACCGCCTCCTCCCCCGCCTATAGTGCCGTAGTTGGCTATGCTGGTAGCGTAAGAGGCTTGTAATGCCGGGCCACCTGCTAACCCAGCCGCACCCCCAGTTTGTCTCCCGCCTCCGGCGCCTCCGGCACCTCCCATACCAAGGATGTAGCCGTTGTTGGTGAGGGTAATCGTCGAGCCGCCAGGGAATCCTGTGCCTGTGTCAAAAGCTGGGGTGGCTGTGGTGTTGGCTGAAACCACCACCCCGCTGTTGATGGTGATATTGGCTGTCAACTTCTTCGTGCCGTTCCAGCCCGCAGCCAATGCCGCACTCTTCACGTTGTAGTTGGTGGCATCAGCAGAAATCGTGGGGCTGAACACGAAAGCGTCCACCACGCCGTTGCCATTGAGGTTTAAGGAGGCCGAAGCACCCGAAGCGGTAACCGTCAGAACGCCAGCTTGCGCGAGGCCGACCATCGCCAACGACCCGTAGAGAAGAACGGCTTTTAGCGTCCTCCGAAGCGACGTATTCACAACAGAGGCGGGGCTGCAGGCGAGGGTAGACGCGGAAGCAAGACGGGGTATGCGAAATTTCATGGGCGTACTCAACAAAGTGGATTGATACGTCGCGCGACGGGGCACTGTGCACAGCGCGCGATGGTCGTTTTACGTATAGGGTTGGACGACACCCATAAATCGCAAAAGCCTCGCGAGGCAGCGCTGAAAGTCCTCTTGCGCTCGAAGAACACCGTCAAAGCAGAAAAGCCCTCGCAAGGAGGGCTTTTCCGTGGCGTCTCTCTGGCACGTCAATTAATCGCGCCGAGCCGAGTGCCGGTCGCTGTCCAAGTAATGTTGGCGTTGCCTGTAACGGCAGCGCCGCCAGCGCCACCCGCTGAGCCAGAGGATGATGTAGCGCCAGCTGCGCCCAAGCCGCCGCCATTGCCAGCGGTTTGCCCGGAAGGGTTGCCGCTGGCATTGCCGCTGTAGCCCCCAGCCCCTCCGGCTGTAAGCGTTCCGGCAGAACCCGGCGCGTTGTAGGAGTTGCCATCGGAGTTCAATCCACGGCGCCCTGCCGCGCCTGCCGTGTTACCGGCGCCCCCGCCCCCACTCCCACCTGAATTCATAACGCCATAGTCGCCGCCACCACCACCACCACCGCCCCCAATGGTTCCATTGTTGGTAACCGAAATCGTGGCCTGGGCGCGAAACGCAGGCCCTCCTGGAAAACCTGCTTGCACCGACCAGATATACGGCGACTGGGTGCTGCGGCCATCCCCCCCAGCACCCCCGCGGCCCACGATGTAGCCGTTGTTGATGACCGACAGCGTCGTGCCGGCCGGGAACGTGACCCCGGTATCAAAGGCATACGCTCCCGTACTGCTGGAGCCCACCACCACCCCAGAAGCGACCGTCACCGTTGCCTTGAGTGGCTTGACTTGGTCCCAACCAGCGACAACAGCTGCTGCACGCAAGTTGTAGTTCTGCGTGTTAGCCGAAATCGTCGGAGAAAAAACGTAGACATCTGGTGCCCCGTTACCAGTGAGGGCCAGGGAAGCTGAAGCACCCGAAGCGGTAACCGTCAGAACGCCAGCTTGCGCGAGGCCGACCATCGCCAACGACCCGTAGAGAAGAACGGCTTTTAGCGTCCTCCGAAGCGACGTATTCACAACAGAGGCGGGGCTGCAGGCGAGGGTAGACGCGGAAGCAAGACGGGGCATGCGAAATTTCATGGGTGTTCTCAACAAAGTGGATTGATACGCCGCGCGACGGGGCACCTGTGCACAGCGCGCGATGGTCGTTTTACGTATAGGGTTGGACGACACACATAAATCGCAAAAGCCTCGTCGAGGCAGCGCTGAAAGTCCTCTTGCGCTCGAAGAACACCGTTAAAGCAGAAAAGCCCTCCTTGCGAGGGCTTTTCCGTGGCGTCTCTCTGGCACGTCAATTAATCGCGCCGAGCCGAGTGCCGGTCGCTGTCCAAGTAATGTTGGCGTTTCCAATCACTGCTGCTCCTCCTGCACCTGGCGTGCTTCCGGAGCAGGACTCGTCACCTCCTGCTGCTCCCCAAGCACCTCCTCCGTTATAGTAACCAGGCCTTGCGAGCCCAGCAGTGCTAAAGGTACCTCCGGCCCCAGAGAGCCCGCCGAATGTGCCGTCGCTGTACCCACCGGCAGAGTTCGTTCGTCCAGACCGACCGCCGCCACCGCCGTTTATGCAGCCCTCGCCGCCGCCGCCACCGCCGCCAATGGTGCCGGTGTTTGATACCGTCATAGCGTATTGAGCCTTAAGCGCTGGACCGCCAGCTCCACCAGAACCAGGCCCACCAATAAAACTACCCCCGGCACCCCCCATACCAATGATGTATCCGTTGTTGGTCAGGGTAATCGTCGAGCCGCCAGGGAATCCGGTGCCTGTGTCAAAAGCTGGTATGGATGTGGTGTTGGCTGAAACCACCACCCCGCTGTTGATGGTGATATTGGCTGTCAACTTCTTCGTGCCGTTCCAGCCCGCAGCCAATGCCGCACTCTTCACGTTGTAGTTGGTGGCATCAGCAGAAATCGTGGGGCTGAACACGAAAGCGTCCACCACGCCGTTGCCATTGAGGTTTAAGGAGGCCGAAGCACCCGAAGCGGTAACCGTCAGAACGCCAGCTTGCGCGAGGCCGACCATCGCCAACGACCCGTAGAGAAGAACGGCTTTTAGCGTCCTCCGAAGCGACGTATTCACAACAGAGGCGGGGCTGCAGGCGAGGGTAGACGCGGAAGCAAGACGGGGCATGCGAAATTTCATGGGTGTTCTCAACAAAGTGGATTGATACGCCGCGCGACGGGGCACCTGTGCACAGCGCGCGATGGTCGTTTTACGTATAGGGTTGGACGACGCCCATAAATCAAAGAAACCGCATTGAGGGTGCCTAAAGGCCGAGCAGAAATCCCACTGAGCTGGACAGTCAGTTTCAAAAAATCCAAGCCGTTCAGGTAGATTTGCCAATATGGCCGCAGAAATAAACAAAACTTGGGGGGCGTCCAGTTTCGGCAAGCTCTTTACTGGAGCACCTGACTGGCAACTCACCTTGCAAGGGGAGCAGTTCACTTTGAAGGTGAATCAGTCGACTCTTGCCGGAAACGTCTTGGAGCTCTCAGACGTCACGGTCAAGCGGGGAATCATCTGGTCGGCTATTGGCATGTCGAGGTCAGGAGGTCGGCGAATCAGCCTGGATGGAATTCCGAACAGCAATGCCGAGAGGCTGCGGCAAGAAATCCAAACAGCAGTAGAGCGCATCCGATACCAAGCACGGGTTGCCGAGCTGCTCCGGACTTTCAAGTCCTCCATCACGCCAGTGATGACCTGGGCAGCACAAATGATTCAGGCTGCGAAAGCGCAGCTGCAATCGAAGGGATGGCTCACGAGGGAATTCGTAGAACGACAGCAGAGGGACAAGCCAACCGGCTTGAGCGACCTGCTATCCGCACCCGAGGTGGTGAGGCATATTGAAGGTGAATCTGAGCAAGTCCAGAAGGCCTTTAAGCTCTGGAAACAAGACCTACAGGAATTCGCCCATGACGCTAATGAGCGTCAGCTTGCGAAGCAGCTCAGCGCCTCAAAGCAGTTTTTCGAGACGGTTGAAAAATCTCCCCTTACCCAAGAGCAGGCCAAGGCCGTAGTCTGCCTCGATAACCGTGTGCTCCTGGTTGCCTCCGCCGGGTCGGGAAAGACCTCCACGATGGTCGCCAAGGCGGGCTACGCGCTGAAGAACGGCTATTTCGAACCGGAGCGCATGCTTCTACTGGCGTTCAACTCTGACGCCGCCGAGGAGCTTGGGCAGCGCATCAAGGAACGGCTGACGCCTCTTGGACTGCCGGCAGAGCGCGTCGTGGCAAAGACATTCCATGCCTTTGGCCTCGATGTCATCGGGCAGGCGACCGGTAAACGACCCTCGCTGGCGCCTTGGGCTGAGGACAGCGGCAAGGACCTGGAGCATCTGTTGGCAATCGTTGATGACCTCAAGGACCGAGACGTCGTCTTCCGCGCCAGCTGGGACATCTTCAGAATCGTTCTGGGCCAGGACCTTCCCAAATTTGGGAAGGAGGAAGAGTCTCCGGATTCATGGGACGGAAATAGCAAGCAAGAGGGCTTCAGGACGCTGAACAACGAAGTGGTCAAGAGCCGCGGCGAGCAGGTACTTGCAAATTGGCTCTTCTACAACGGCGTCAAGTACGTCTACGAGTCAGATTACAAGGTCGACACCGCTGATGCGCAGCATCGACAGTACAAGCCGGACTTCTACTTTCCCGATGCCGGCGCCTACCTGGAGCACTGGGCGGTGAATGAAAAAGGCGAGACCCCTCCCTCATTCGTGGGCTACAAGGAGGGCATGACGTGGAAGCGGGAAATCCACGCCAAACACAAGACCAAGCTCCTTGAAACGACCATGGCTGACCTTTGGTCGGGCAAAGCCTTCCAGTACCTTGAGACAGAGCTACCGAAGCTTGGCATAACGCTGGACCCGAACCCCGAACGACCAGTACCAGGGCGGGCACCCATCGAGAACCCACGGCTTGCCCGAACCATCCGTTCATTCATCACGCATTGCAAGAGCAATCGCCTGTCGCAAAGTGAGCTGCGCGCTCGATTAGATTCCGGCGTTGCGGGGAACTTCAAGTTCCGGCATACACTGTTCCTCAGGCTGGCAGAGCGGATTTCCGAGGAATGGGAAGCTCGCCTGAAGCAAGCCAACTGCATCGACTTCGACGACATGCTGAACCTCGCCACCGATTGCATTGAACAAGGTCGGTGGACCAGTCCATATGACCTGGTGATGGTGGATGAGTTCCAGGACGCTAGCCAGGCCCGAGCCAGGTTGGTCGCGGCACTGGTAAATGCCCCGAATAAGCATCTGTTTGCAGTGGGCGATGACTGGCAGAGCATCAACCGGTTTGCAGGTGCTGACCTGGGCGTGATGACTGACTTCGAAAGTAAGTTCGGACGCGCGGTCACGCTGAAGCTGGAGACCACCTTCCGTTGCCCGCAGGGGCTGTGCGATATCAGCAGTGCGTTCGTTCAGAAGAATCCAGCTCAGCTGCGAAAGGTGGTCCGGTCATCACAGCCGAAGGTGGATGACCCTGTGAGCATTGTCCGGGTCGACGATGAGACTCAGATTCGAACGGCTGTGGCCAAGAGGGTTGCGCAAATCGCGGAAGCAGTCAGCCCGGGCCGCAAGCAAAAGGTCTTACTTTTGGGGCGATACCGGAAAGACAGAAGCTATCTACCGCTGGACTATGACCAGACTCGTATTGAGCTGGAGTTCATCACGGTTCACTCTTCAAAGGGGCTTGAAGGCGACCATGTCATCCTGCCGAGAGTGACTTCGGAGACTCTGGGCTTTCCGAGCGGCGTGGCTGACGACCCTGTGTTGCGGCTGGCGATGCCTGGAGGTGACGGGTATGAGTTCTCTGAGGAGCGTCGGTTGTTCTATGTCGCGCTGACCAGGGCTCGCAAGACGGTGACGCTGGTCACCGTGGCGCACAGGGAGTCTCCCTTCATCACAGAGTTGGTGAAGGAGCACCGGATTGGGCTACGGAAACTTGACGGGTCGGTCGGTTCCGAGGAGCTGTGTCCCCAGTGCGGCAAGGGATTCATGGTGCAGCGCCGGGGCAAGTATGGTCTGTTCATGGGGTGCAGTGCATTCCCAAAGTGCAAGCACACGCAGAAAGTCCAGCACGGCTCAGACAAATCTTCCGTGAGGCAACGAAATCGGTAGGGGGTGTCGCTGCACTTGAGACGTTCGCGCCACCAAACGGCAAATTTTTTACTAGGGGTTTACCCTGGGTAGACAGCGATAGGCCGTTTTGTCAAGCGTGCCACGCGGCATAAGTGTTACCGTCGCTCCCCCTCAGAACATAAGGAACATTTTGTGGATGGAGTGAAGAGAGCGCCTGCAGATTTCCCCCGAAAGAGCGCGCCAGTAAGCCTCAGTGGTGAGCAGTTAAAACAATTGCGACTCCCACCAGCCGACCGATTTAACTCAGGGGTAGTCGATGAGGCTGCTGTCTATCGTCGTTGGTGGTTTTGTGAGGACCTCGTTCAACAGCTAGTGACAAATACGGTCAATCGGATACGAGCAGGCCAAGTCACGAGCCTAGACGATTACGTCAACAAATTACACCAGTGGGTGATAAAACAGGAGTGGGCGCGGTTGAGTGTGACCGAACCAGAAGCGCTATGGATACGGGACAGAATTAGGACGCTGGTTGAGGCGAAAAGAAAGGCTGAGGTGATGCAGTTCTAACCAGGGAGTAACCTTGGTTTCCGATAGGCCATCGACCTAACTCGCTTCTCCGTGCGAGTTGTCAGGGCTCAGAAGGCACACTGCCAAGAAAACCGTAGTCAGTTGTAAACGCGGCTCAACTCACCCACTACTGTTTATGGCTGAGCCTAGATGGGCTGGCATCTTCACGCATTGCGGCATGCATCTTCTGAAGCAATGGCTCGACAACCAACTCAACTCCAGCCCATTCTTCCTCGTTCAGCAGCGAGTATTGTTTGTCGAGGACAAGTTCCTTGTCGAAAACAAAATCAGCTGCAGACTCGAGGCCAACAATGAGTTGCATGTCTTTCGGTAGTTCATTGGCAATGAACTTCAGAACTGTAGGCAGGTTGACATCGTCCTGCCCTTGCTGGTTTGGCGAGTCGATGACAACGGGGACGCTGTACGCTCCCAGGCTGCCGCTGCATGTGCGCCACAGCGCTGCGTAATAGGCCAAGATTGAACGTGGACCGCCGCTGCCGGAGAGGTCGGGGCGGCTGGTAAGCCGTATTTTGGCCATCTCTACGCTTGGCAGCGCCAACGAAATCCTGCCCGCAGCGTAGTAATCTCGAAATGCATCAAGGATGGCCTTGGACCTCTTTTTGCTCCGAAGCTCCTTCATGCGCTCATCCAAGGCGTCGACTGCCCCAAGGCGTTTGTCAATTTCCGTCTGGAGTTCTTTACGCTCTGCTTCAAAGGCGGCAAAAGCGCTTTCGGCACCCATGCTGTCAACGACATCTTTAAACTTGAGCTCACCCTTCCGGGTGTCCAAGACTTTTGAAATCCTCAAATAGTTTTCGTTAAGTGCGCCGAGTGCAGCTGCTGTAACTGCGTATCGACGTCGTACTTCATCAGCATCTGTGCGAAGTCGAGCGACTAAGTCTCTCAGCACCCGCGCATCTTCTGCATACGATAGAACGTCAAGAAACGACTTGCCATGTTCAGCGTGGCATACCGGGCAAACCAGGGGTTCATCCGGTTCCGCTCGTAAATACGTCGAGTCCCGGTCGTAGGAAGCCAATGCTTCTTCAGCCAGCCGAATTTGTTGCTGCAAGCTGCTCAGTAGGTCCTGCTCGCGCAGAGCTGAACTTCTCAAGCCTTCTTGCTGCTTATTGAGGATAGTGACCTCGTGGGTGAGTCGTTCAATTTCATGTTCAAAGTTTTCAGATTGCACCTTAGGGCCGGAGAGTGCCAATGTGCGACCAAAGCGCTCGCGAGTACGCTCCAGTAACTTGGCTTCACGCTTTTGTTCGTCAAGTTGTCGAGCTTCCTGGTCACGTTCCGCCTTTGCGCGGTAATACTCAGGTGGGCAGACGCCGGTGAAGTATTCGAGGATGGCTCCCCATGGAGCGCGGAACCTCTGCATCCCTCGAAAGGTATTCCATTCGGATTGCCAGCTTCCATCTTGATTAATGTAGAACGGCAGGAAGAAACAGTCAGGGGCCGCCGGCTTGACTTCAGATTCTTTGTCCGAAAACACCAAGTTGAATTCTGTTATCTCGCAAAAAAGCGCTGACCACTCGGCAAAGTTTGATGTCGTCGCAATTAACTCATTGTTCGCGTTGAACATTGCGCGGCGACCATCTTGATGCAAAGCGAAGTAGTGCTTTTTATCTACAGAGAATTCCACCAGCGACACTGAGCTTTCATCCCAAGACTCAAGCTTTCCTTCGGGTTTGGCTCCAAGGGTCTCAAACAGGCTTCGTATTAGGCTCGTCTTGCCTGTGTGATTCCGCCCCAGAATCAGGTTCCGGTGTGGATGAAAGTTGACCTGTCTCGCTCGCTTGTCGCGGTGCGAGAGCAGCCATATGTTTTCGAAGCGAAAGCTTTTCATAGTTTTTTGTTCTCAAACTCCGTACCAAGAGTCTTAAGTCGGGTCCACGCATGATTTGATTGCCCTCAGCGCGAAACGCGCCATTAATTCCGCATCCCTAAATCCAGTGAATTTGGTCTTCAGTGCTGCAAGGCCTGTTTCGAAGAAGGGAAGCAGTTTCGGCCCCGGTGGACTGGTCTTAATCCATTGGTCGCAGAATTCATTGATAGACTGGATGGTCGGCGTCGTAGTTGCTAACAATTTCTCGCTGTAGAGCCGAGCAGCTTGGCTACGAATTCCTGTTGCCAACATGAAGTCCATACCCTCCGTCTGCAGCTGCTTCAACCAATCCTCGAGGTACGCCAAATAGTCCGGAGTCGCTTCAAGTGCGCCTAAGGCGGCGACAAAGTCGCTTCTCGCAAAACCACGCTCTTTGACCAATTCTTCAAAGGATGCGCACACATCGGTGTGTCTGCCGAGTGGGGACACCTGAGTTACCAGAGATTCTGCGAATGACGCAGCTTGACCAGCATGTCGTGGGCTTCGATTTCTAAGGAAGTCCAAAGCAACATGAATTACATGGCTATTGGGAACATCAGGGTGAAGCGGAACCTTCTTCAACTTCAACCGGTGAAGGTCGGGCGGTTGCGCCCCTGTCCCGCACAAGAGTTGCAATGCATCTGTGAGCTGCGCCACATGCTGGGGAGCAAGGTCAGCTAACGTGCAAGGCATCGAAGTTGCAGCATTCCCGCCAGTCGCCAGGGGAAGGTCAAAGCCTGCATTTGAGATGAAATATCCATCAACGGGTAGTTGAGGAAAGGCTTCAAGGCTTAGATGGAGTTTCCCTAGAGGGCTACCTTCTACTTTTGTCTTTATCGGTGGTGTCGGCTTGGATTTACTGGACTTTGGGACAGTGGTTCCGGTTAGGTCGTTAAATGACCATTCGTTCCGGTCCTTCTTCTTTACTTGGTAGATGTGAGCGAATGTGGGTGTTGAAGCCGAATCAAGCTCCGTAACGTCCTGCACTGACTCAAAGAGGAGGAGGAAGTCTTCTGCACCGGATTGCTCAAGTTCGAGCATGCGAAGCACTGACCACCAACGTTGGAAGTCAACTCCTTTAGCTCCATGGCCACCGCCCGACTCAGTAAGTCCAGGTTTGTTAGCGACATGCAGTACTTCAGCGGCTCCACTAGATGTGGTCACAATGCTCCTCTCATTGGGGCTAGCATCTTGGTGCTAGGCTTTTTGAGGCCATTGTACGCAGAGGTGGAACAGGAAGATTTACCAGCGGCCTAGTGATTAGTGTTCAAGCTTGGGTGAAAAGTTTTTGATTCTTCTCTTGGAAGTGGCCGCCCCGATGGATGCCCTAAATCCGGTATGCGTGCTGGACAGGAGACCTGGCCACGAACAAAGCGCTATGGCTCATATTTCCCCACCAAACTCAGCACTCTCGAGCGCAGCGTGCAGGCGTTGCCAGTTAGGCATATGCCGAGCCACCAGCGACCAAAACGCCTTGGTGTGGCTTTTCTCGACAGTGTGACATAGCTCGTGGACGATGACGTAGTCCTGCACGCTGGTTGGAAGCTCCATCACTCGAGGGTGGAACTCCAGCACATTGTGGGCACTGCAACTAGCCCAACGGCTCTGGAACAGGCGAATGCGCGCCCCCCGTGCTTGCAAGCCGGTCTGTCGTTCCCAGTGACGTACTCTAGCCAACAGCTTCTCATGAGCTCGCTCACGATAGAAGCCCTCCATTAGGGGAGCGAGCGCTTCCGGCTGGATGCTCGGACCATCTGGAGTCTCGATGACGAAACGCGACGCAGTGAAAGTCAACTGCGGGCTATCCAGGCTTGGGGAATGGCGTACCTCGGTGAAGTAGCTCCTGCCGCAATAGCGCAAGCGACTTCCGGTGACGATGGCTTCATCGGTCCGAGGTTGATTGACCAGAAAGAGCTTGTCGCGAATCCAGCGAGCGCGGCGGCGTACCAGAGCTTCCTGTTCGGCCGTGTCCACCACCGGCCCGCGCAGCAGCACTGGCCGCCCACGCTCGACGGTCACGTAGTGCCGTTTCAGCTTGACTTCGGGCTGGAAATGCCACTCGATGGTGGATTGGCCGTACTGGAGAAGCGGCATCGTCAGTTCTTCAAAAGAATGTCGAAGATGCGCTTGGCATGTTCTCTAGCAACTGAACGCTCCCACCCAGCAAGTGGAATCAGCAGCTTGTGTAACAGCGACCGTAACTCGGGGTGTAGGTCATGCATCTGTTTCCAGTTAGCCGCTGCCATCGTGCGGCTTAGTTCGGCATCCTCGAACAGCTTGGTCGTGGCAATGCGGGCCGTTTCCTCGCTGAGCAGCGACGCCAGATAGTGATAGACCGCCGAATGGGCCGGGTGCTCGAAGCCGGTCTTGTCCTTGTCCGCGATGCGCTGCCCGAACAGGTCGAGCTGCTCCAAGAACTGGGCCTGACTGATGCGCCCGGCAGCTTCCTCAGCCAGCAGCTTCTCCAGTTCCTCAGCCAGCTTGTCGAAGAAGGCTGGGTCCTTGTCTCTGCCGGTGGCAATCGTGTGCTTCAACTGATTCTTCATGACCAGCGCTTGACTGCCGGGACTCGCCAGCTTCTTCAGGCGAGCCATGTCGCTGGCGTCCAGAATGGAGACCTCTTTGCCCAGCAAGCTCTTGGCCGGGCTGGCGTCGATGTACTCGTCCAGCAATTGCTGCAGCAGCGCGGATTCCAGTCGCGTGATGCGCTCGCGATGGGTCGCACCGGGCAGCTTGTCGCGCAGCATCAGCCGGATTTCAGCGAACAGCGTGAAGTAAGGCTTGAACGGCACGCCCCGCACGTCCGGCAGGATGATGTCGATGCTGCGGTTGAAGCGCTTCACCAAGTCGAGGAAGTCCTCTACCGCATCCAACCGCGTGGTGGGGTCGAGGAAACGCTCCGCATCGTCCTTGTAGTCCTCGCGCTGGCTGACCGGGTCGCGCTTCTTGGGCAGCAGGGTCAGGATGCGGTCAAGGGTCGCCTGCAGCTTGGGCAGTTCGCTTTCAACCCCCTCCCACACTTGGGCTGGTTGAACCTCACCGCCGTAAATCTTCAGCGCATGGTCGAGGTGCTCCACCACGCCGTGGTAATCCACGATGTAGCCCGCGTTCTTGCCTGCCATCGTCCGGTTCACCCTAGCAATGGCCTGTAGCAGCGTGTGCTCCTTCAGCGGCTTGTCGAGGTACATGGTGCCCACGATGGGGGCGTCCCATCCCGTGAGAAGCATGTCGGACACTATGCAAAGGCCGATGTTGTTCGCATGGGGCTGTCCGTCCTTGCCCTTGGACTCATCGCCGTAGGGCAGCGGGAACAGCTTGGAAACGAAGTTGGCAATCTGCTCGGTTGGCAGTGCGACGGGCTGCTTGCCCGCCTTGATTTCAGCCTTGACCCGCTCTTCGATGGTCTGAACCGCTTCCTTGTCCGCCCCACGGTCTGCGGCCTCTTCATGTTCGCTGGCGCCCGAACGTGATGCCGTGGCACTGGCCAGCGAGATGACGACGCGGCTTTCAAAGGTCGGCAAGCCCTTGGCCTTCCGGTCCTGCATCAGCCCATCCAACAGGTCCTTGTACTTGACCGCCATGTCGCGGCCGTCGCAAACCAGCATGGCTTTCAGGCCCTTGGCTTGCACGTTGGTGATGAAGTGCTCCACCAAATGTGCCGCCACCTGCTCCATGCGGTCTCCGGCCTGCCGCCACCGGGCCAGCAGTTCCTTCTTTAGGGCCTGCTGTCGCGCTTCATCTTCCTGCGCGAACTGGTCCTTGAAGGCTTGGTCCAGCTTGCTGCTGGGCGCGAGCTTCACCCATGCGTCTTGGTACTTGATGGGCAGCGTGGCGCCGTCAGCCACAGCCTCGTGCAGGCGGTATTCGTCGATGTAGGTGTCGCCACCGAACTCGGCCAAGGTGTGCTTGTCGTCGTTCAGCAGCGGCGTGCCGGTGAAGGCGATGAACTTGGCATTGGGCAGGCTGGCCCGCATGAAGGCCGCCAAGAAGTCGTACTGGCTTCTATGTGCTTCATCCACCAGCACATAGAAGTTCGGCTTGGCGCTCAGTACCCGGAAGTTCACCTTCTCCCGGCTGACCTCTTCCCACTTGGCGTCCAGCAGCACGCCGTCCTCATCGTGCTGGCCGTAGTTGGCATTGCGCTCCTCCAACATGAAGAAGTCCTTGCCCTCGCGCACCCGTCTATGCCGAGTGGCTTGCAGGAGGTCATCTTCCTCATCCGCCGCGCTGTCGCTGGCATCAGCGGCCGGCTCGTTCTCTTGGAACTTCTGCACCGTGCTGGTGAACACACTGCCGTAGTCATTGCCCAGCAGCTTTACCAAGCCGTCAACCGACACCGCCTGAATGGCCTTGATGCCCACGGCGTGGAAGGTGTCGAAGATTTGCTTGTCGAGGTCCTTGCGGTCGGTCAGCACCAGCACGGTCGGGTTGTTCAAGCCCGTGCTGTCCGCTCGCAGCATCCGAGCCAGCAGTGCCATGGTCAGCGATTTGCCGCTGCCCTGCGTGTGCCAGACCACCCCGCCGATGGGCTGGGTCGCCGTCAGCCGGTCGATGGTCTTGCGTACCGCACGCCACTGCTGATAGCGCGGCAGCTTCTTGACCGTCCTGCCATCACGAGTCTCGAACAAGACGAAGTGGGAGATGAGTTCCAGAAACCGGCTCGGCTCGAACAAGGCCCACAGCAGTTGGTCCTGCTCGCTCGGGTCAGCGCCCAGCACAGCGGTCACCGCCGCCAGTTCGGCGTCCTGCAGCCGGTAGCGTGCATAGAAGGCGGGCTTGGTCAGGATGGCGCCATACAAGCCTTGCCTGCGGTTGAGGCCCACACAGACCTGGTTGAACACGAACTGCGCCGGGAAGCTGGCTTGGTAGCCATCCAGTTGCGCCAGAGCTTCATCCAGCCGGTGGTGGCTGGCCTTGCATTCGATGGTCGCCAGCGGCAGGCCGTTGACGAAAAGCAGCAGGTCCGGCCGGAACATGTCGCCATCGGCATTCCTGCCGACGTACTGGTCCACCACATGGAAATCGTTGTGGGCGACCTTGCCTGCGTCGAAGAAGCGCACGCTGCGCGGCTTGCCGTCGGCATCCTTCACCTGAATGTCCGAGCGGTGCACCACCTGTTCCCAGAACGCCTTGTTGGCCGGGAGCAGTTCGTCGTTGACACGCTTGCGCAGTTCAATCAAGGCCGCATCCACCCCGCCGGGTGCCGTGGCCAGCCACGGGTTCAGGCTCAGCAGCCGGGGCCGGAGCACATCGTCAAGTACAGGGGCGAGGTGGCGGTGTTCCACCTGCACCGCATTGCCGGGCAGATGGGTGTAGCCCAGCTTGAGCAGCGACTCGATGGCAGGCGTTTCGACGCCAGTCTTTTCAGGTGACTGGCTCATGGACTTTTGTTCCCTTGCATGCTGGCTTCCTCCTGATGGCTGCGATACCAAACCTCGCCGCAGCCTTGTTCTATGTTCACCGTCCTGCGAATCTCGAACTGCCGAGACTCGTGGATGACTTGTCGCCAACTACCGCAGCCGTAGCGCTGGGGATGCTGGTCGGGGTGTTGTGCGCGAATCCAATTGGTCGCGGTGCTGAGCAGGGTCCAACCTTCAGTTGCAAGCCGATTTTCAGCATCTCGCAAGCAGCGCACGGCCCCGCTGGCAGACCAGTCCACCGTTCCATCTGGGGCTATGCCGTTGACCAGCAGGTCTTCGAACGTTGCCGTGCTCATAAACGATGCCATCAATGCTCGGGCCTCGTCCATGCCCTGCGCCCAGCCGCGCAAGGTCAGGTAGTGGCCGTCGATGGCCTCGTAGCAGGCGTCCAGATAGGCGTCCGCGTCTATGCAGCCCTGACTCTCCCAAATGTTGAATCTCTGCAAGAAGTGGTGAACTAACTCATTGCGCAGGTCCACCAACTCCTTCAATGCCGCTGTGGTGGCTTGATGTTGGCTGGCGTCGAGCCCCACCTGAAAACGAAATCGAAACCAAATGCCACCATCACCCTGCGGCTCATCGGTGCTGTCTTCCTCCTCGGCCGAGGTCAGATGGCGCTCGGTCAGCATACCGACCAAAGTGCCTAAGGTCTTCTTTTTGGCGCAGGCCAGCTGTGCGTCTCGCACCGCCTGCAGCCCTGCAGGTGGTCCTGCAATGTCGCCATGAGCCACTAATGCCTTGAGCAGGATTTCGTATTGCTGCAGACGAAGCAGGCACTGCCCCAGCTTGCGCTGCACATCACGCTGCAGTTCAAGCGGTGTGGCTGGGGTGAGCAATGCCTGCGACGCCATGCCGGTCCTTACGTTCCGGCCGCGCTGGCGTCCACGCTGACCCGCCATTCGCCGGTGAGGAGTTTTTGCATCAGGCCTCGCTTCACTTGCTGCAATTCATTCTGCTTGGCGCTCAGTGCGTTCAGCTTTTCGTCCGCAGTGGCAAGCACATCCGCTATTCGGGCTTGCTCCACGACGGGAGGGACCGGCACCAGCTTCTTGAGCCAATCCTTGGGCTTGAAAAGGAACTTCTCGATGTCCACGCCCTGACTGCACAGCATGAAGTACTTCGCGTACTTCAACTGCTGAACAAGGTAATTGAAGTACCGGACATCAACGGAGGGTTTCGCCTTGAGCACCAAGTACTCGTTGGACACCAATGCTCCGGCGAGCCAACTGGGAACAATGCCGCAGGCGCCATGAACAATCTGCCGCTCCGAAATCAGGAAATCACCCGCCTCCAGCGCAAACTGACTCTTGACCTTGATGTCGCTGCCTCGCTGTTCATCGCGAAGCTCAATGCCGCCGTACCGACGTTTTACCGTTACACGGCGATAGCTCTGTTCGTCGGCCATCCTGATTGCACGTTCGACTACCTCGAACAGTGAGCCAATAGACGAGACGCTCCATGCGGCTGGAATTGTTCCTAGCTCACAGTCCTTGAACTCAGCGTGCGGCACCCAGCGGCCATCAGCATCGTTGGCGCCGACACCCCGGCTGAACAGAGTCTGCATCAGGCCCTGCTTGAGGGTCTGGGTAGCTTCAATCTGGCGCGCAATTACGTCCAGCTTGTCGTCCAAGGCCATCAGGATGGCGGCAATTCTTTGTTGCTCAGGCAACGGCGTTCGCGGAATGGGCAGCGACAGAACCGTCTCTTTCGAGATGTTCTTCATGCTGTTGCTGGTTCCGGTTGCACCAGAAGCAATCAACCGGCGAATGCTTGAATGCTGCAACCAGTACGCCAGCCACCTTTGGGAATGTGGTCGTGGCGACGGCTCGGTTTGCCACAAGCGGTCTGGCAAGAACAGATTTGGCTCATCTGCGGTCACATAGCCCGATTCACCGACCAGCGCTGGCGTATTCATGCGACTGATGATGATTCGGTCCGCAACAACACTTGTTGCAA
The DNA here is from genome assembly GCF_006974105.1 of Rhodoferax aquaticus. Taxonomy (NCBI): domain Bacteria; kingdom Pseudomonadati; phylum Pseudomonadota; class Betaproteobacteria; order Burkholderiales; family Comamonadaceae; genus Rhodoferax; species Rhodoferax aquaticus. The sequence continues at coordinate 4,554,263 of NZ_CP036282.1, read as the reverse complement.
CTCTATTAACATCTTCAGGCACAACTATTTTGTGCTGCGCTGGGAAGAACTTGCCCCGCAGCACTGCGCTTGTCTTCAGGACACCGACTTCGCCCTGAGCGCAGCCGGTGTCGGTCTCAACTGCGTTAACGCTCACGCCAGCCTGCAGCGCAGCCACAAAGTCACCGACAACGCCCATCTCCCAATCTGATGTGACCAGCCCGACAGACGTATCCCTGAGCGAATCGCCTCCCGGTGCTCTCATGCCCCGGTCTCCAGCAGCCCCAACTCGGCCAGATAACCATTCAGGCGCGCATCAATCTGCGCTTCTACCTCAGCCAGCGTCGCCAGTTGCGACAAGGTGGCTGCCACATCGACGGGCTCTTCGGTCTCGCCGTTGTCGATGTACCGGGCAATATTGAGGTTGCCGTCGTTGCTGCGGATTTCGTCCAGCGTCACCACGCGGCAGTAGTTCTCCACCTCGGACTGGTGCTCAAACGCTGCTTTGTGCGTGCTGGCGATGTGGGCGATGTCCTCCGGACGCAGACTGTTCTGGGCCTTGCCTTCAAGGTAGTCGCTGCTGGCGTCGATGATGATGACCTTGCCCTTGAGCGCAGCGGGCTTGCGCTTGTTCAGGACGAGCACGCAGGCCGGAATGCCAGTGTTGTAGAACAGGGCGGAGGGCAGACCAATGACGGCCTCGATGAGGTCGCCGGGTTGATTGCCGCTGGCGGCGTCGGTGCCGAACAGCAGACCCTCGCGAATCTTGCCTTCCTCGCCGCTGCGGAACAGCACCCCGTGCGGCAGGATGATGCCCATGCGGCCGTCTGCCTTGAGGCTGGCTAGCATGTGCTGGGCGAAGGCGAGGTCGGCATAGCCACGAGGTGGGATACCGTAGACAAAGCGGCCGTAGGGGTCGCTGACCTGCTTATAGTTTGGTGCTTTGGGTTTCTTGTCGCCCTCTTGTTCCGCCTCGTTGGCCAGTTCCAGTGGGGACCACCATTGCTTGGCCGAAAACGGCGGGTTGGCGATGACCCGGTCAAAGGTCCTCAGGTAGTCGCCATCAAGGTGCTTGGGTTCGACCAAGGTGTCGCCGCGCTCAATCTCGGCCCGCATGTTGTGCAGGTAGAGATTCAGCTTGGCGATGGCCCATGTACCGAGGTTCTTCTCCTGCCCGAAGAGCAGCACATTGGGCTTGTCGCCGAGCAGAGTGCCGCCAGGTAGAGTGGCGACGTGGTGGGCACTTTCCACCAGCATACCGCCGCTGCCACAGGTCGGGTCGTACACGCTGTGGCCGGGCTGCGGGTCGATGAGTTCCACCACCAGTTGCACAACGGCCTTGGGCGTATAGAACTCGCCGCCCTTCTTGCCGGCGTCGTCAGCGAACTGCTTAATCAGGTACTCATAGGCGTCGCCCAGCATGTCTGCCTTGTAGAGGTCGGCATTGCCCAGCTTGTATTGATTGAAGTGGCGTAGCAGACGCTGCAGGGTGGCATCCGACAGCACGCGCTTGTCACCGTACTGGGCGGCGGTCAAAACGTGCTGTAGCTCGGTGTTGTTCGCTTCGATGGTCGCGAATGCCTTGTCTAGAGCCTCGCCGATGTTCTCGGTTCGGGTAATGAGTTCAGGCCACCGTGCCGTGTTTGGGAAGTGCCCCCACTTGTCCTCGACCTCTTCTTCAGCTGCAGCAGCGCTCAGGCCTTCATCCTTCATCAACTGAACGACGCGCTCCTCGAACACGTCGTTGAAGCGCTTGAGGAACAGCAAGCCAAAGATGTAGTTCTTGAAGTCCGATGAGTCAATAGAGCCACGCAGGATGTTGGCGGATTCCCAGAGCCATGATTCGAGGGTGTCGAGAGTCAGTTGATTTGCCATATGTCACTGATTCTAGGGAGGGAAATAGACGAGACGTCCGATGTATTGCTGCGAACCGTCAAATCAAGCAGGGCTGGATACAGGCATTGCGCTGACGAACCGCTAACGACACTTCTGGTGTTTCTTTCGAAGTTGCCGACACTCGCTAGGCGGCATTGGGTCGGGATGGGCCCAGAGTCCTCTCTGTGTTGCCCTTGCCTCGCCTTCGAGGTGGGCGTAGAGCGCTCTCTCATCGGGCGTCTGTTCGCTTACAAACCTAACCGCATGCCAGGCCATGCCTTCGCGAATCATCGTTTCAGCGAGGTCGTTGCCCCGAGGGGACCTTAGTCGGCAAACCTGCCGTCCGTATTGGTCGGTCTTGTAGCACTCAGCGACCGTTCCTGGTGCCGCAATCTCGCGCAACTTGTCTCGAGCAACTCGCCAGTGAGCCTGTCCGGTTTCCGGCGCATCAAGGCCTGCGAATCTGACGACAAACGTACCTCGCTCGGAGTTGCTGACACATGTCAGGGTGTCGCCGTCGTGGAAGCCCTTAGTTTGGTCGCAGGTCGTAGTCCATATTTCGTGCTTGTAATCGCTGCCGAACGCTGACGGAGAGACCCAACCAAACGCGAAAATGAATAACAGAGCGAGGTGCCATCTCATAACCAAGACATCCATCCATGCTTTGGTATCCAAGGCATCCGCCCGTCATTCAAGATGCGATGGCCCCTCGCACATCGACCTCAATCTAGCTGCTGAACAGGGCACAAACGAGTCCAACGAGACCTAGGACCGCGAGGCCTGTGATTTGTGCGCTTTCCGGTCTGGCCGCACCCGCGATGAAGTTAGCGAAGTGCTCACAGTTGAAATCGAGTAAGTGGTAGGGCCGGACCTGCCCTGGAGCAGTTCTAGCGCGCCAGTGCGCCTGCCTGACTTCTTCCGCGGGGATGAGCCGTTCAACCTTGCACGCCCGGCCCTCCAAGAATCCCTGGATTGTTGTGTATCGGACGCCGGCGGGATGGAAGTCCACGACCTCTCCACCTGGAAAGTGCACGCCGAAGTGTCTGCCGCCACCGTTTAGCTTGTCCCGCGAAATGACGGCGGCGGTGTGGATGGTCAGGGGAAAAAAAGAAGGGTTCATTTCTTGGCTCCTAGCAACCAGATAAGTGCCGCAACAACCCCGGCACCGACCAGCAGGTTCTTGACGGTTTCCTCGGCCTGAGCTTTTTTGACGTCGGCAGTTTGGCGGAACTGATGCATGAGTGCGAGCTGGTAGGGGGTCGGCGTAGCTTTATCACGCTCCCATCTGCTGACGGTCATGGAATGAGCGCCAAAGAGCTGCGCGAATTCAGGCTGAGAAAGGCCCAAGTCCGTGCGGAGCTTTTGTATTTGCTGGCTGTTCATGTGAAGGACAATAACAGATGACTAATCTTTAGTCTAGTTTTTGGAGTAACTTTTTGTAGGATTTTGGGCTTTCCAGGTCTTTTGCCCAAAAGACTGGTGCTTGTGCGATTGGTCGAGGTGGCGTAGAGACTCCAGAGCTTGAGAATCGTGGCTCCAAAACCAGCCTGAGTTCGGGATGGAGCCAGGAAAAAGCCCCGCAGGATGCGGGGCTGAAGGGTGTCGCTGGTTAGAGCTTCACGTGCTTGCTGAGCAAGCGAAGGATGGCCTCGTAGTCTTCCTTTGCCTGCGAGTCGAGGTTGCCCTCGGGGCCGGCCATGAGCTCTTGCAGCGAGGCCTGCAGCTGGTCAGTCACAGGCGCAACGTAGCTCTGGCTGGATGTGTTGAAAACCAGGTCTTCAGCCCATGCCTTGCGCTCAGCATCCGTTTCGCAACCGGAATAGGATTTCTCAGCCATTTCCTGCGCAACCAATGCCTTAGCCTCGTCAGGACCAGTTGCCCAGGCCGTACTTTCGTACGTACCGTACTCGGGGTCGCGGGGGTGCCAGGGCAGCGTGACCGAGTAGAGCCTCAACTGGTCCTCATGGGAGTTAGATTTCACGGTTTTCGGCATGGTGTTTCCTTTCTGGGTGTAACCCGTTGATGTGCCTAGAACCGTATAGAGGTACATACGACGCAAAAACCAGCATGAGTTCGGGATGGAGCCAAGAAAAAGCCCGCGCTCGACATTGGTCGTGCGCGGGCTTCAAGTTGTTAAAACCTCAGCGAACCCGGGTGTAGTCAGCTGCCAGTTCAAATGGTCGAGATGACTCAGAGAGCCATATCTCCAAAAACTCCCCGTTTTCAGCTTGAACCACGGCACCCGTCACTGCCGGGTCAGCCGCACCAACAATCTTGGTGACCTGCTCAATGTCTTCAACAGACTGAACAAAGGTGTACTTATCGCCTTGCAGTTCGCTAAGTTTTCTCAGGTCACCAATTTCCGCGTTCACTGAGCCAGTGAACTCGCCACCCCCCGGGCCGCCAACCTGGAGGTCTTCATCCTTCTTTCTCGTTTCAGACATTTGTTTTTCCTTTTAGGGCGTAATTGCCTAATAGGTATAGGTCGATGCAGTGGTACAGACGCGAAGCCCGTGGAAAACCGCGTTACTCACACAAATACCGCAGCCCTCAAAGGCGCTCAAGTTTCTAGGACAGAGCTTTAATGTCACTCACGTTTTTAGGGCAGAACTTATTGTCAGAAGACCGCCAAAACGCCGGCATTGATGCCCAAAACCGAGTTTTTGAAACGCAAGGCGGAAAAGGCTGCTTGCGGGCGTAGGTTGCTGGATTTAGGGGGCAGTCCGATGCGTCAGACGGAGGACAGAACTATTTGTCAGCGCATTTGCCCGCTTTTGGTGGCTTGGGGACAGAACTATTTGTCTCAAAAGCACCAGAACAGAACTTATTGTCACAGGCCAGGACTTTATTGTTCGTAACCACCAGCGAGATTTCACCGGGTCTGGGCGGTGAGCCTCCACCTACTAGAGCCACGGCGCTGGCGGAGTGGTGTGGTGCACACGTGGGCCGTTGCCCCCAAGTTTCAATAGAGAACCTCCCGCTCAAGCTGCCAATGGCCGCACTTTCCAGCGCCTCGTCGGTGCTCATCTCCGGGAGCAAACCCGCAAAACGTTGCGCCAGCATGGATTTGCCAGACCCCGGTGGCCCCATGAGCAGCACGCTATGGCCGCCTGCCGCTGCAATTTCTAAGGCGCGCTTGGCGCCTGCCTGGCCTTTGACGTCGGCCATGTCGGCGATCGGGGATTTGCGCACTACCGGAGTGGCCAGCACCCGACACCAGCCCTCGTCTTCTAGCGTTTCTGGGGTGAGCACATCGCCTGCAATTGCGGAAGGCGCTGGGTCACCGGGCTCGCCCACAGTAGCAGGCGCTGGGCTGAAATGGCGCACTACATCGAGCAGGTGCTTGGCACTGTAAACCTGCGCGCCCGGCACCAAGGCTGCTTCTTGGGCACTCTCGGGCGGGAGTACCAGCTTGCTTTCCACCTTGCCTTGGTGCAAAGCCAAGGCCATCGCCAGTGCGCCACGAATGGGGCGCAAAGCACCGGACAGCGACAACTCGCCTGCAAACTCGTAGTCCGCCAAACGGTGGCCTTCTATGGCGCCGCTGGCCGCCAAAATACCCAAGGCAATGGGCAGGTCCAGCCGCCCCGAGTCTTTGGGCAGGTCGGCGGGCGCTAGGTTGACGGTGATGCGCTTGTTGTTCGGAAACTCCAGCCCCGAGTTCTGAATGGCGCAGCGCACGCGCTCACGGGCTTCTTTCACCTCGACATCGGCCAAACCCACCAAGGTAAAGCTGGGCAAACCATTGGCCAAATGCACCTCAACGGTCACTTCTGTGGCTTCAAGCCCCAGCAATGCGCGACTACGCACCAAAGATAAGCTCATTTCCGGTTCTCCCAACTTGGTGCGCCTGTGTCTTGTGCACCGCGCGGCGTAGCACTGTTATGGTGCGAACTGGTTATTCATACAGTTATCTTAACGCAGTCACCGGGTTTTAGGTTCACAAGCCTGTCATCCATCTGGCCTACAAGGTTGGCACGGAGCATGCTTTATGGGTGTATCTCCCGCATTCAGGAGAAACAGGAAAGCCAGCCCCGGCACCTGCAAAACCAACGTAATCAAGCTGAGGTGAACACATGAAACTCGTAACGGCCATCATCAAACCGTTCAAGCTCGACGAGGTGCGCGAGGCCCTGTCGGACATCGGTGTACAAGGCATCACCGTGACTGAAGTCAAAGGCTTTGGTCGTCAAAAAGGACATACCGAGCTGTACCGCGGCGCTGAGTATGTGGTCGACTTCCTGCCCAAGGTCAAGATTGAAGCAGCGGTCGACGAAGCCTTGGTAGACCGCGTCATCGAAGCCATCGAAGGTGCAGCCCGCACCGGCAAGATCGGTGACGGCAAGATTTTTGTCTACAACTTGGAACAAGTTGTACGCATTCGCACCGGCGAAACCGGCAACGACGCACTCTAAACCGCAAGAGAGTACTTCCATGAAAAAACTTCTCCTCTCCCTCACACTGGGCTTAAGCCTGCTGGGTGCTGCCACTTGGGTCCATGCCCAAACCGCCGCTGCCCCTGCCGCCACCGAAGCTGCGGCTCCCGCAGCAATGGCGGCTCCTGCTCCAGAAGCGAAACCAGCAGATGCCGCAGCCCCCGCTGCTGCGCCCGCTGCCGCAGAAGCCGCGCCTGCAGCCCCTGCCCTGGTGCCCAACAAAGGCGACACGGCGTGGATGATGGTGTCCACCATCTTGGTGATTTTGATGACCGTGCCTGGTCTGGCTTTGTTCTACGGCGGCTTGGTCCGCAGCAAGAACATGCTGTCGGTGCTCATGCAGGTCATGGTCACCTTCTCCATGATCGTGGTGCTGTGGTTCATCTACGGCTACAGCTTGGCGTTTACCGAGGGCAATGCCTTCATTGGTGGGCTAGACCGCTTGTTCATGAAAGGCATTTGGGACAACGCAGCCGGCACGTTTGCCAATGCAGCCACCTTCTCCAAGGGTGTGGTGATTCCTGAAATCGTGTTTGCCGCCTTTCAAGCGACTTTTGCGGGTATCACCTGTGCGCTGATCGTGGGCTCGTTCGCCGAGCGCATCAAGTTCTCTGCGGTACTGGCTTTCATGGTTTTGTGGTTCACGTTCTCCTACGCTCCTATGGCCCACATGGTCTGGTTCTGGATGGGACCTGACGCTTACACCGGCAAAGAAGTGGTGGACGCTATGACTGGCAAAGCTGGTTTGATCTGGCAGTGGGGCGCTCTGGACTTCGCCGGCGGCACCGTGGTGCACATCAACGCAGCGGTGGCTGGCTTGGTCGGTGCCTACTTCATCGGCAAGCGCGTGGGTTACGGCAAAGAGTCCATGGCTCCTCACAGCCTGACATTGACCATGGTGGGTGCGTCCTTGCTGTGGGTAGGCTGGTTTGGCTTTAACGCAGGTTCTGCGTTGGAAGCGAACGGCTTTGCAGCCTTGGCCTTCATCAACACCTTTGGTGCTACCGCTGCAGCCGTGTTGACCTGGTGCTTGGGTGAAGCATTGCTCAAGGGCAAAGCCTCTATGTTGGGCGCGGCCTCTGGTGCGGTGGCTGGCTTGGTGGCTATCACGCCTGCCGCAGGCAACGTGGGCGTCGGCGGTGCTTTGGCCATCGGCCTGATCTCCGGTTTTGCTGGCCTGTGGGGCGTGACTGGCCTGAAGAAAATGCTGGGCGCAGACGACACCTTGGACGTGTTTGGCGTGCATGGCGTATGCGGCATCTTGGGTGCTTTGCTGACTGGCGTGTTTAATAGCCCATCCTTGGGTGGCCCTGGCTACGTGGCTGACTGGGTGACTGCCACCATGGTGACTGCTGCGGATTACTCCATCGCAGCCCAAGTCTTGGTGCAAGCCAAGGCGGTAGGCTTGACCGTGTTGTGGTCTGGCGTGGTGTCTATCGTGGCTTACTTCATCGTGGACAAGACCATCGGTCTGCGTGTCAGCGAAGAAGACGAGCGCGAAGGCCTGGACATCTCTTCCCACGGCGAGACCGCTTACAACCGTTAATCTTCAGCAGCGCACCACGGTGCGCTTGCTACCCCAACAACAAGTGGTGTTGTGACTTTGGCCCGGCAGAACTTAGGTTCTCGCCGGGTTTTTTTATGGTCACGCACGCAGTGCACAATGCGCTCCCACCCACTCACTCCGAGGCCCACGCCATGACCGACTTGCTCACCCTGCAGTGCGACGCGCTGCGTTGCGAAATCAAACCTGCTTTAGGCGGATCGGTCGCGGGCTTGTGGTGGGGTGAGGTCCCTGTCTTGCGCTCGGTGGCGGGCGCCAGCATGCATTCGGTGCGGGATTCGGCCAGTTTCCCATTGGTGCCGTTTTCTAACCGCGTGGGCTACGGGCAGCTGCAGTGGGCGGGCACTGGCCACCCGCTGGTCAAGAACTTTGCGCCCGAGCCGCACACCATCCACGGCATTGGCTGGGAGCGGCCTTGGCAGGTGCTGGAGTCGGGCCCGCAGCTGGCGCTTTTGTCGCTGGAGCACAAAGCCGACGCCGCTTGGCCGTTTGACTTGGATGCCTCGCAGGCCTTCAAACTCAGCGCCACGGGTTTGGAGATGAGCTTGAGCTTGACCAACCAGTCCCACGCACCCGCCCCCGTGGGGTTGGGCTGGCACCCTTACTTTGCCAAGCGCCCCGGTATGCGGGTGCAAATGGGCACCACAGGCCGCTGGGAAATGGGGGATGACAAGCTCCCCACCCACCGCATCGCCCACCCCGGCTTGGATACCGACTTTGCAGCCCTCACGGTCGACCATTGCTTCGACGGCTGGGACGGCACGGTGGTGCTGACCGATGCTTTGATGCGAACCACCGTGCGCTCGGGCCTTGGCTATGTGGTGGTCTTTACCAACCCTGAGCGGGACAATATTGCCGTTGAGCCGGTGAGCCACGTGAACAACGCGCTGGCCTTGGCTGCGCAGCTGGGCGTGAGCCCTGAGTCGTTGGGGGTGCGTGTGCTGCAGCCCGGCGAAACCTTTTCTTGTGACATGACGATAGATGTGGAGCGCTTTGCATGACCAACCCTTGGCAAACTTTCAGCCCTGACTGCTACGCGTTAGGCGAGTCGCCCTTTTGGCACCCCCAAGAGCAACAGCTCTACTGGGTGGACATCCCCGGCAAAAAGCTGTTGCGCAGTGCAGGCGCAGGCGCTGCCGTGCAGGTGTGGGACATGCCCAGCGAGCCCGGCTGTATTGCCCCTGCCGCCAGTGGCGGTTTGGTCGTGGCGCTGCGCCACGGCATCTTTAGGGCGCGCCAATGGGGCGGCGCTTTGGAGCCCATGGCCACGCTGGACTATGACCCCGCTACCGTGCGCGCGAACGACGGCAAGTGCGACGCCCTAGGCCGCTTTTGGGTCAGCACCATTGACGAGCCCAAAGCCAAGCGGGCAGCCGCCCTGTATTCCATCGACTGCCGTGGCGGGCGTACTCCGCAGGTGGTGCGCCACGCGGGCGACGCGCTCACCGGCAATGGTTTGGCCTGGAGTGTGGACGGCCGCACCACCTACTGGTCGGACACCCCCAACCACATCACCCATGCTTGGGACTTTGATGTGCAGGCCAACACCCTGAGCCAGCACCGCAGCTTCAAAGACCACGCGCCCAAACCCGCAGGCTGGACTTTTGAAGACACAAGCTATGCAGGCCGCCCCGACGGTGCCACCGTGGATGTGCAAGGCAACTACTACGCCGCCATGTTTGAAGGGCGGCGCATCTGCAAGTTCGCGCCCGACGGCCGTTTGCTGGCCGAGTACCCCACGCCCGCCCAGTGCCCCACCATGCCTTGCTTTGGTGGGCCTGACATGAAAACCCTGTTCGTGACCACCGCCCGACACGGCCGTAGCGCCGCTGAGTTGGCCCAGTTTCCGCAGTCCGGCGCAGTGTTTGCCATGGCCATGGATGTGGCTGGGCTGCCTGTGAACAGCTTCGTGGATTAAATTTCTGCAGGGCTTGCGTTCAAAAAATTCACGCCGGCCGATGCACTCTGAGACCGGTAGCCCGCTTACCATTTGGCCCATGCACACCATGGACTCCGGGCTCGCCCTTATTCGACAGCAAATTCAAGACGCAGTGGCGGCCAAGACGCCACTGCGCATTCGCGGTGGCGGCACCAAAGACTTCTACGGCAACACACTGAAAGGCGTGGTGCTAGACACCCACGTGCTGTCGGGCGTGCTGGCCTATGCGCCCAGCGAGCTGGTGGTGACCGTGGGAGCGGGCACCCCCCTGCATGAGCTCGAGGCCCTGCTGGCAGAGCATGGGCAATGCTTGCCCTTTGAGCCGCCCCACTTTCGCTGGTCACAAGCACGGGATGCCACGTCGCAGGCCACCGTCGGCGGCATGGTGGCCGCAGGCCTGGCAGGCCCAGCCCGTGCCAACGCAGGGGGCGTGCGCGACTACGTGCTGGGCCTAGAAATGGTCAACGGCCGTGGTGAACACTTGACCTTTGGCGGGCAGGTGATGAAAAACGTGGCGGGCTATGACGTCTCGCGCTTGATGGTGGGGGCTATGGGCACTTTGGGGCTGATTACTTCGGTGTCCCTGAAAGTGCTGCCCGTGGCACCGGCGCACGCCACACTGGTCTTTGACATGGATCAGACGGCCGCCTTAGAACAGTTGCACCGCTGGGGCGCCCAGCCCTTGCCCTTGAATGCCAGCCGCTGGCAGACCGCAGAGGGCGTGCACGGTGCGAATGCAGCACCGGCAGGTACCTTGCACCTGCGCTTGGCTGGCGCAGTGGCTGCGGTGGAGGCGGCGTGCACCCAGCTGCTCGCCCAAATCCCCGGCCAACGCCTAGACGCCACCGTTGCTGATGCGCAGTGGGCCGCCGTGCGCAACCAAACGGCCGCCTTCTTCGAACGCCCTTCGCCGGAGCACGCCTTGTGGCGTGTGAGCGTGCCGCAAACCGCGCCCGTTTTGCCATGGGATGGTGCGCAGCTGGTGGAGTGGCATGGCGGCTTGCGCTGGGTGTGGGTGCGGCCTGAAGCCGCAAGCCCGCTCCAAGCGTGGGCCACGCAGCAGGGTGGAAATGCTATGCAATTTGTAGCTGCTAACCCAGTATTCATGGGCGCAGAAGACCAATTTGCCTCTAAAAATGTGGCTGAAATGGGCATTTCCCGTGCCTTGAAGGCCAGCTTTGACCCCCACGGCGTGTTCAACCCCGGCCGTTTGTTTGCAGACTTTTAAGCCCACGCCCCACCATGCAAACCCAGCTTGCCCCCGAATACCAAAACACCGCCGATGGCGAGGCCGCGCAGGCCATTCTGCGCAAGTGCGTGCACTGCGGTTTTTGTACCGCCACCTGCCCCACCTACCAACTGCTGGGTGACGAGCTAGACGGTCCGCGCGGCCGCATCTACCTCATGAAGCAAGTGCTGGAGGGGCAGGCCCCCACGCGCGCCACGCAAACGCACTTGGACCGATGCCTCACCTGCCGCAACTGTGAAAGCACCTGCCCCTCGGGCGTGGAGTATGGCCACTTGCTCGACATTGGCCGCAAGCTGGTAGACGCCAAGGTGCCCCGCCCACTCGGTGAGCGCGCGGTGCGCTGGGCCTTGAAAGAAGGCTTGCCCTCACCCCTGTTTGGCCCCGCCATGCAGTTGGGCCAAATGGTGCGCCCCCTGCTGCCCAGCAGTCTGAAAAACAAAGTGCCCGCGCGCCAAGACGCAGGCCGCTGGCCCAGCTCCACCCATGGCCGCAAAGTGCTCATGCTGGCGGGCTGCGCGCAGCCCTCTATGGCCCCCAACATCAACAGCGCCACGGCGCGCGTGCTCGATGCCGCCGGCATCAGCGTGGTGGTGCCCGAGTCCGCCGGGTGCTGCGGCGCGGTGAAGTTCCATTTGAACGACCAAGCCGGCGGCTTGGACCATATGCGCGCCAACATCGATGCCTGGTGGCCGCACATCGATCCGCAAGCGCCAGGCAGCACGGGCGTGGAGGCGATCGTCATGAACGCCTCGGGCTGCGGGGTCACCGTCAAAGACTACGGCCATTTGCTGCACGCCGACCCGGCCTATGCCGCCAAGGCAGCGCGGGTCAGTGCGCTGTGCAAAGACCTCAGTGAACTGCTGCCGGGGCTGGTGCCCAGTTTGCAAGCGCGCGTGCAGGCCGCCGGCGCGCCGCGCTTGGTGTTTCATCCGCCCTGCACCTTGCAGCATGGCCAGAAACTGCGCGGTGGGGTGGAGACGCACATGGCGGCCCTGGGGTTTGCGGTGCGGGTGGCGGCCAGCGAGTCGTACCTGTGCTGTGGCTCTGCCGGTACCTACTCGGTGTTGAACCCCGACCTGGCTTACCAGCTGCGCGACCGCAAGTTAGGCCATTTGGCCGCGCAGGCTGACGAGGTCATCATCAGCGCCAACATTGGCTGCATCACCCACTTGCAAAGCGGCAGCAGCACGCCGGTGAAGCATTGGGTTGAGGTGCTCGACGCTGCCTTAGCAGGCTAAAGCCTCCCACCCCATATTGCGCTTAGGCGGCCAGACGCTTAGGCCGCCAGCGCCGCCTCAATGTCGCTGGCCATGCTCTCGGGCGTGTCGGTGGGGGCGTAGCGCTTGAGCACTTGGCCGTCTTTGCCCACCAGAAATTTGGTGAAGTTCCATTTGATCGAGGTGCTGCCCATGAGCCCAGGCGCTTCTTTGCACAGCCACTGGTACAGCGGGTGGGCGTTGCTGCCGTTGACCTCAATCTTTTCCATCATCGGAAATGTGACGCCGTAGTTCAGCTGGCAAAAGTCGGCAATCTCGTCATTGCTGCCGCTGTCTTGTGCGCCAAACTGGTTGCACGGAAAACCCAGCACCACCAAGCCCTTGGGGCCATAGCCTTGGTGCAGCGTCTCTAGCCCGGCAAACTGCGGGGTAAAGCCACAGGCGCTGGCCGTATTGACGATGAGCATGGGCTTGCCCTTGAACTTTTTGAGCGCCACTTTTTTGCCATCAATTTGCAATGCGTCAAAGTCGTACACGGTAGACATAGGTGAGCCTTTCAAAGTTCAGAAGTTGCTCCGAGTGTCGCACTGCCGCGCTGCCCCTTGGCGCAGTGCGGTTGAATGCTGCAAATTCACTTGGAATACGGCGTGAAAGCTGGCAGTATTGCGCCACCACAGCACTCCACAGGGGCCAATGATTCGCACCACGCTGACACTGCAGGCATTGCGGGACAGGCTGCGCAGCACCCTGCAGCAATACCAAGCGATTCAGCCCGAAGCCACCTTGGAGTCGTTGCGGCGCTTTCGCGTGTTTGCCATGGTCACCTTGGTGATCAACGTGTTGTACGCCGTCCAGTTTCTTACCCATGCCGATGTGGCGCTGGGCCCAGCACCTTACGCGTGGACCATGGGTATTGGCCTATTGCACGCGGCCATGGCGTGCCTGATGGCCCTGCTGGGCTTTTTCAGTCACCGCGCCGTAAGGCATCCCCGGGCGAGCGCACGGTGGGGCTTCGCTCTGCAAATGCTGGTGTGTGCCACTGCCTTGGCGTTTGCCTGCGGGCTTATGGTGCTGGACCAATGGGTGCTCAAAAACAGCACGCCCTTTGTGCTCATTTGCCTGGTGGTGGGCATGATGTCGCTCATGCGTCCGCGCTTTGCGGTGCTGCTGTTTGGCGGCGCGTATATTGGGTTGTACTTTGCGTTGGCGCACACCCAGCCCAATGCAGAGATGCTGGCCCAAACGCGTGGGGATGCCCGTTTGGTGTTCATCATCAGCGCGGTGGTGTCGTATGTGGTGTGGCGTCAGTACGTGGTGGCCACTTTGTTGCGCCAAGAAGTTGCCACGGCCCAAAAAGCCTTGGCCGACAAACAAACAGCCTTGGAATACCTGGCCACGCACGACCCGCTGACCGGATTGTTCAACCGACGCGAGTTCTCGCGTTTGGCCGAGCAAGAGCTAGCCCGCGCCGCCCGTTACCCCTGCCCCACCAGCGTGGTGATGGTGGATTTGGATTTTTTCAAAAGAATCAACGACCAGTATGGCCACCCGGTAGGTGACCACGTATTAGTGCATGTTGCAGCCATTGTGCAAAAAATGGGCCGCAGCGTGGATGTGGCGGCCCGCTTTGGCGGTGAAGAGTTCATTGCGCTGCTCCCCAACACCACGGTGGAAGGGGCTATGACGTTTGCTGAAAACTTGCGCCAAGCCATTGAAGCCAGTGCCTTGCAGGCCGGAGAATTCACCGTGCGTGCAACTGCGAGCATGGGGGTGACTTGCCTACCCCTGGGTGCCACAGCATCGCTCGACACGCTGTACGCCGCCGCTGATCGTGGCCTGTACGCTGCCAAGCAAGCTGGACGTAACCGCGTGGAATTTTGTGCGTTGGCAAGGCTTGCGTAAACGATCTCAGGTGTTAACTGTGCAAAGCCTTGTCGTTGGCACTGGGCAGCGCTGACAGCAGCGCAGCCATTACCACCAGACCGCCACCCAGCAGCGTGCGGGCGTCCCATTGGGCAGCACCCAGCAGCACCGCCGACACGCTGGCAAACACGATTTCCGTCAGCATGACGATCGAAGTCACATTGGCCGGTAGCCGCGAGGCGCCGTACTGCAGGCCCAGATTGCCCGCCAAAATCAACACAGCCATGCCGCAGAGCCACAGTAGCCAAGGACCAGCCAAGCTGGGCAGTGCGCTCACCATGCCGGTTTGCAAGCCCAGCACCGCAGCCAAGGTTGCCATGACTGCGCCACCTCCGAACATGGCCAGCATGTGGGCGGCTGGGGGCGCAGCGTGCAGCTTACGCAAGAGCACATTGGTCAGGGCAAAGCTGAACCCGCCCATCAATGCCAACCAGTCGGGCAAGCTCTCAGGCACAGGCCAATCGGTGCCAGGCTTTTTGAGCACGATGACTACACCTAGCAATGCGAGCAACAAGCGTCCTACCGATGCGGCGCTTGGGCGTTCGCCCAAGATGGGCCACGCCAATAGCACCACCCATGCAGGCATGAGGTAGAACAAGAGCACCACGCGCACCACGTCGCCCACGGTCACCGCCCAGTTGAATCCCACGTTGGTGAGCCCCGCACTCAGCAGCAAGCACCACAGCAAAGGCGTCTTCAGCATGGGCTGCCAAGCGCGCGGTCGCACAACGGCAAGTGAAACCAAAGCAATGCAGTAAATGAGAGCGGTCGCCCATAGCGGATGCACGCCCAAGGCCTGCAACTCGCGAAATGGCCACCACGAGACGCCCCAAGCAAACGCGTTGGCCACCAGGCCCAACGCGGCCAGCAGCTTAGCCATGCAGGTTGTCGTTGCGCGCGATGGCTAGCAGGTGTTCTACCTCTGCACTGTGTTCACGGCAATTGCGTGCATGCCAGCGTTTGATCAGCCACATGAAGCCGGCCACGATCACACCAAACAGCGTAATGGCACCGAACGCCGAGAGGCCAAAACGTGTGGAGAAGGTAAACACCGCCCCCAAGCCCAAGATGCAGGCTTGCTCATTGAAGTTTTGGACCGCAATCGACCGCCCCGCCCCCATGAGGTTGTGGCCACGGTGCTGCAGCAATGCATTCATAGGCACCACCAAAAACCCGCCCAAGCCGCCTAAGAGCACCAAAAACGGTGCCGCCAGCCACACGTTGTCAATGAAGTTGAGCAATATCACCAGTACGCCCATGGCAATGCCCAGGGGTAGCAAGTGCACGGCTTGGTGCAGTCGCAAACGCATCGAGGCGGCCACCGCACCAATTGCGGTGCCCACGGCCACCACGCCTACCAAGGCGGAACCTTGTGTGTAGTTGTAGCCCAAAGCGGCGGCCGCCCAGGCCAGCACGATATAGCGCAGGTTCCCACTCACGCCCCAGAACAAGGTGGTCGTGCTGAGCGAGATCTGGCCCAAGCGGTCGCGCCACAGGCGCATATTGCAGTTCCAGAAGTCGGGCAGCAAACTCGCAATGTTGCGCGGCAAGGCCCGCATGGGCACACCGGTCAGAGGAATACGGGTGTTAAACCAAGCCGCCAAGAGATAGAGGGAGATCAGCACCGCAATGGCCGCTTCGGCCGGTGTGTCAACGCCGGTATCCAAGAACGGAAAGTTAAACGACAGCAACCAGGTCGAAATGCTCGGCCCGACCAACTGCCCTCCCAGCAGCACACCCAAGATGATGGAGGCAATGGTCAGTCCTTCAATCCAGCCATTGGCCTTGACCAATTGCGACGCTGGCAAAAGCTCGGTCAAGATGCCGTACTTTGCTGGAGAGTAGGCCGCAGCGCCCAAGCCCACAATGGAGTACGCCATCAAGGGGTGGGTGCCAAACAACATCATCAGGCAACCGATCACCTTGATCGAGTTGCTAAACAGCATGACCTTACCTTTGGGGTACGCGTCGGCTATGGCCCCCACAAAAGGCGCTAACACCACATAAAACAGCGCAAAAATAGGCACCAAAGCGGCTTGCTGCCAGCTCGGGGCACCTGCGGTCTTTAAGAGTTGAAGCGCGGCCAGAAACAGCGCGTTGTCGGCCAGCGAGCTGAAAAACTGCGCTGACATGATGGTAAAAAAGCCGCGTTTCATGGATCAATCTGGCGCGCATTAGTAGGCCTAATGCTTTGGGTTTTATGGTGGGACTTCAAATCTGCTGCGGTTATAGCACGCCCCCAGTGTCAAAATCTACGTTCAACTTCAGAGACCCTATCGCCCATGCCGCGTCCCATACTCGCCACGATTCACACCCAAGCGCTTCGCCAGAACCTGCAGCGATTACGCCTCGCGGCACCCGACGCCCGCGTATGGGCGGTGGTCAAAGCCAACGCATACGGACACGGCATAGAGCGTGCGTTTGAAGGCTTGCGCAGCGCTGACGGTTTTGCCTTGTTGGACTTGGCAGAGGCGCAACGCGTGCGAGCCTTGGGCTGGCGCGGGCCTATTTTGCTGCTGGAGGGGGTGTTTGAGTTGCGCGATTTAGAGTTGTGTTCGCGCCTTGACCTGTGGCACACCGTGCACTGCGATGCCCAGATCGACATGCTGGCGGCGCACAAAACCACGGTGCCTATGCGGGTGTTTCTCAAAATGAACTCGGGCATGAACCGCCTAGGTTTCCGGCCTGAGCACTACCGCTCGGCGTGGAGCCGTCTCAATGCCTTGCCACAGGTCGACGAGATCACCCTCATGACCCACTTCAGCGATGCCGATGGCCCCAAGGGCGTGCAAGCGCAAATGGCTACCTTTGCCGCCATCACCCACGATTTGCCTGGCGAGCGCACGCTGAGCAACAGCGCTGCCACCTTGCGCCACACGCTGGACGCGCAGCACGTGGCCGCACAAGCCCAGACCCTGGTCGCCTCCGACTGGGTGCGCCCCGGAATTGCCACCTATGGCAGTGCACCTGACTATCCGCTCCACACCGCGGCGGATTGGGGCTTGCAACCCACGATGACACTTGCTGCAAAAATCATAGCTACACAAGACCTATCGGTGGGCGACACTGTGGGTTATGGCTCTAGCTTTGTAGCCGATAAGCCCATGCGTATCGGGGTCGTTGCATGTGGCTATGCAGACGGTTATCCTCGCATTTGCCCAACAGGTACACCCGTCTTGGTGGATGGCACGCGCACGCGCACGGTGGGGCGCGTCAGCATGGACATGATTACCGTGGACTTGGACCCCGTGCCACAGGCCCAAATGGGCAGCGTGGTCACCCTGTGGGGCCGTGCGGCCAACTCGGTAGTGTTATCGATAGATGAGGTGGCGGCATCTGCGGGTACAGTTGGTTACGAATTGATGTGTGGTTTGGCGCAAAGAGTGCCCGTGGAGGTTACAGATTGAAATTCTTCCCTATCCCAGTCGCGCTGCTTGAGCTTGGCAAGCCACTGCCCGTGGACGTGTGGAGTGCGTCGGGCAAGCTTTTGCTGAAAAAAGGCCAGTCCGTCGACACTGAAGAAGACCGCGAGAAGCTGCGCGCACACAACGCGTCATCCACTTTGGCCGACGCACTGGCCTGGCAACGCAGCTATGAGCGCACGGTGCGCATGCTCTTGCGTGAGGGCGCTGACGTGCAAGAAATCGCCCGTCTTTATATGCCCACCGACATCCCCGAGATCGACCGCGTGGTCGATGCCGAGGTCAAGGGCGGCTGGCTCGATATGCAAGAAGTCTTGCGTGGCATCTTGTACCAGTGCGGCTTGGCCATCAATCCGATTCCACGTTTGGTAGGTATCGAGAAAAAGGTGTTCGATCTGTTGCAGGCGGACGTGGACGAAAGCCTGTTTTGTCTGTTTCAAGCCCTGGCGGATGACACGCTGGGGTATTGCGCTACCCACGCGCTCTTGTGCGCAGTGGTGTGCAACCTCACCGCAAATAAGCTGGGCCTAGACCCTGAGCAAAGCCATGTGCTGTTGCGCACCGCACTCACCATGAACATTGGCATGGCCCGCGACCAAGACCGCTTGGCACGTCAAAGCACGGCCCCGTCCGAGTCGCAACGTGAAATCATCCGCGACCACTCTGAGAAAAGCGTCGAGATCTTGCGTGGCTTTGGCATCGATGACGAAAACCAACTTGATATTGTGCGTTGGCACCACACGGCCCAGTCGAACGAGGGGCTTCCCCAAACGCTATCGAGCCGCCGCATTCTGGCCATGACCGACGGATTCGTAGCCAAAATGGCCGCGCGCAAAACCCGCTCGCCCATGTTGCCAGTGACTGCCGTGCGCTCCATGATCGTGGGCGCTCAGGGCGATGCCATAGGCGTGGGCTCCGCCATGGCCCAGGCGGTGGGCTTTTATCCGCCCGGCACTTATGTGCAGCTGGTCAACGGCGAAACCGCCGTGGCCGTGCAACGCGGTGCCCGTGCCAACACCCCGTGGGTGGTCAGCATCGTGGGCAAAGACGGCATACCCTTGGAAAAGTATGTGTGCAAAGACACTTCCAACCCCGCCTTCGCCATTGAAAAGCCCCTGAGCTTTGAAAAAGTGCGCGTCATGGTTAGCCTGGAAAAAGTGCGCAAAGCCCGCGCGGCTATCCCGCGTTAAACAGCCTTAGACCCACTGCACGCTTGGGAGCGGCGTCACCCCCTAGCCGCTTTAGCTGCGTTCAGCCCCTGCGCCATACCAGTCCACCCGGCGTGTGCCCAGCATGAACGCTGCCAACACCAAGAACAGCAAGACTGAGCCCAGCAACAAGGCGTTCTGCTCGGACTGCAAAATGCCATAGAGCGCGCCATACAGCGTGGCCATGGCGGCACCAAACCCCATGGCGCGCGGCGTGCTGCGCAGCACTGAGGCTAGGTAAGTTCCCACCAAGCCCACAGAGGCCACCGCCGCTGCGCCGTAAGCCGCTGCAAACGACAAGTGCTCCGACAAGCTGGTCAGCAGCAAGAAAAACACCGCCTGTGCCAAGCCCACCAAGGCGTACTGGATGGGGTGGATGCGCAACTGCTTGATCTGCTCAAACAAGAAGAAGCTCGCAAAGCTCAGCGCAATGAACAAAAAGCCGTACTTCACCGAGCGCATGGCTTGCTGGTACACGTCCACCGGCTCAATCAGCTTGACCTGAAAGCCGCGCGCCTCATGGGTACTGTCTGCCACACCGGTGGACGCCAAAGCGGTAGTACCCCACTGCGCGGTAAATGTGTTTTTGTCCAAGGTGCGGCTGCGCGGCAAAAAGTCGCCACCAAAGCTCGGGTGCGGCCAGTTGCCCGACAGCGTGGCAGTAGACACCTCGCCGGTGGGCACAAAGCCAAACGCGCTGGTACCGGCCAGCTGCATGTCCACGCTAAACGTCAGCGCCGTAGGGTTGCCGTCAACTGCCGTGGGGCCTGAGGCGTGAAACCCTGTTTTGAATGCCTCCGCCACGCTGCCACGCGCCGTGCTCAACTCCCGGTTGGCGAGCAACACCTTGGGTGCACCAGAGATGCCACGCGTGTCTGCCACGCCCACCGACAGCACGGGCACGCCCCACTTCAGCGTGGCGTTGGGGCCCAGTGCAGGCAAGGCACGCACACTGGGGGTCACAAACTGGCCGCTCAGCACCGCGTGCAACTCATAAACCGGCGTGCTGTACAGACCAAAGGCACGCTTCTCCACCACCATGCTGCCCTGAAAGTCCACCGACTCGGGCTGCACAGTGATCACGTGCGAGCGGCTGCGCCGGGCGTAGCCCTTCTTGCCATTCACCGGCGTCCAGCCGGAAATCTCTTCGTCAAACTCCTCTTCCACCTGCACCGTGAGCACAGGCCCCCACAGCTTTTGCTCACCCGCAGAACTGGCTGCAATGGCGTTGACCGCCTCCGCGCGGTAGCGGGTGCGCTCCTCAATGGTGTGCTCAATCATGCTCAGCGGCACCCACAAAATCAGCGCCAGCAAAGACACCAGCAGCCCCTTCATCAGCAATGCATTTTTCACTCTCAACTCCTATTCGGTCATGGAGCTGGCAGTGTCCGCAGCCGTGGTGAACGCAATGTGCGCTGCCTGTGTGGACGGTGTGAAGTGCGTGTGAAGCTCTGATTTTCTGAAATCATGTCCAAAAGTGCTACTGATGCCCATGGATATTGCGCAAGCAGCTATCAAAACTCTAGCAACCGGCGCTAACGGGTAGTTCTGAAGACAGCTCGCCCCTGATCCGTCGTCCCAAGTCGCCACGCGCTTGCATCATTTCTTCCAAATGGCCAAAGCGCAAGGGGCAAGCTGCGTACCAGCGGGCGCACACATAGCAAAGCACTCAACAGCAATTGCAAAGCCGTTTTTACAAAGACACGCCGTTAGCTTCCTCACAATGGCTGATTGCGACAGAACCGCTGCGACCTGCATCCGGTGATGCGCGATGAAGACCTAGGTTTGCTGCAAGGCAGCCTCAAGGCCAAAACCATCGGAATCATCACCAGCGGGCGGCGCGAGGGCGGTGGCTACTTTTTACCGCGTGCGGTATTTGAATGAAGGGGCTAACGATGCAACGAACGACTCAACGCGCATTCACTTGCGCAACCTTGGCCCGGTCCACCACGGATAAGCCACGGAGCTAAGCTATGCCCACCCCCAGTCTCACCAGCCTCACCACCCTCATCCCCGCAGAGCGCATCCTCACCATTAGCAGCGCCAGCCTAGAGGCCCAAGCCGGTCACGCCCAACTTCAAGCCGTGCGCTTGGAAGGCCACGAAGGCATCAACCAACTCTTTCGCTACCAACTCACCCTGCAAACCCCGGACACCTCGGTCCCGGGTGGCCTGGTAGAGCTGGACCTCCAAGCCCTCATGGGCCAGGCCATTAGCTGCCACATCCAGCTCGAAGGCATGGGCACGTTTGAGGCGGGCAGCATCGGTGGGGTCGTCAAGGGCCAACTCGCCACCCCCCACCAAGGCAGCGGAGCGCGCCAAATCAGCGCCCTCATCACCGCAGCCACCCTCGTGCAAGAGACCCCACGCCAGCGCGTCTACCAACTCACCCTGGAGCCCTGGCTAGCCCAGGCCCGGCTCAAGAGCGACTGCAAAGTCTTCCAAGACATGAGCCCGGTCGACGTGATCGAACACGTGCTGGCCAACTACCCCCAGCCCAGTACCAAAAGGCTCATTGAGAACTACCCCGTGCGCGACTACTGCGTGCAGTACAACGAAACCGACCTGCAATTCATCACCCGGCTCATGCAAGAGTGGGGCATCAACTACCACTTCGAGCACAGCGGCGAGGCCCACCGTCTCATCTGGAGCGACCACAACGGTGCCTTCCAAATCCGGCAACAAGACCTGCAACAAAACAGCGCTGATCCCGGCCTCAACCCCTACCACACCATCCCCTACTACCCGCTGGGGCACAAGACCGACCGCGAGTACATCCACCGCTTCAGCCCGGTGCAGCGCCTGACTGCCAGCGCCTACGCCAGTGCCGACTACGACTACACCCGCCCCCAAGCCAGCCTGGCGGTGCAAGCCAGCAGCGACCATGCAGGCAATCACCCGGCCCACCAGATCTACCTCTGGCGGGGAGCTAATAGCGGGGTGGGTGGTGGAGCAAACACCTCCCTCTCTTCCTCCGACTACAGCCAACCCAACGCCGGGGCCGGAGCAGGAGCCGACGCCGCCAACCAAACCGAACCCCAAGGCCAACACCTGGCCCGCTTGCGCCTGCAAGCCCTGCGCCAAGGTGCCTTGCGTGCGCGGGGAGCCGGCCACATCCGCGGCATCGTGCCCGGCAGCAGCTTCACCCTGGCCGAGCACCCCCAGACCAGCGCCAACACCGAATACATCGTCTTGCACACCACACTCGATATAGAAAACCCGAGTGAGCACAAAACAGGTAGCAACAACACCCAAGACACCCCCCAAGGAAAATGGCGCGTCCACACCGAATTCGAGGTCCAGCCCAGCACCATCGCCCTGCGCCCTGACGGCACACAGAGCAAACCCCTGATCCCCGGCCCCTTGAGCGCCTTGGTAGTCGGCCCCGCAGGGGCCAACCACCACACCGACTACCTCAGCCGCATCAAGGTGCACTTCCCCTGGGATAGGCATGACGCGCGCGACCAACGCAGCAGCTGCTGGGTGCGGGTGGTAAGCCCTTGGGCGGGCAACCAGCTAGGTGCCATCCATATTCCCCGCATAGGGCAAGAAGTGCTGGTGAGCTTTGAAGGCGGAGACCCGGACAAACCCATCGTGATCGCGGCTGTCTACAACCAGAACAACCAGCCGCCCTGGGAGCTGCCCGGCCAACAGGCCCTCTCTGGCATCCGCAGCAGGGAACTCACAGCCGGCCAAGGCAACGCCGCCGCAGGAAGAAGCAACCATGTGCTCTTGGACGACACCGCAGAGCAAATCCAGGTGCAAGCCAAAAGCGACCATCAGCACAGCAGCTTGAGCCTAGGCCACATCACCCGCATAGAGAGCAGGGCAGGCCGTCAAGAACACCGGGGCGAAGGCTTTGAGCTGCGCACGGATGGCCACGGCGTCCTCCGCGCCCAAGACGGCCTGCTCATCAGCACGGAAGGCAGGCCCAACGCCCAAGGCCATGTCAAAGCCCTGAGCGAAACCGCTGCGCGCCTAAGCCAAGCGCAAGAGCAACACCACAGCTTGGGGAACTTGGCCGCTCAGCACCAGGCGCAAGACGCGGGGGAGGGGGCTGATCAAGGTGAAGTTGCCAGTGCACTGCAAGTGCAAAACGAGGCCATCAAAGGTAAAGAAGGAGTGCACCCCGAACTGGCAGAGCCTCACTTGGTGCTGACAAGCCCAGCCGGTATTGAGAGCACCACCGCAGGCAGCACGCACCAGCACAGCCAGGCGCACCACGCCATCAGCGCGGGGGGCCTTGTGAGCACGTCTACCGCCAAGAGTTGGCTGGTGAGTGCCAAAGAAGCCATCAAACTGTTTGCCTACGGCAAAGGCAAGAAAGACCCCAAGCACAGCGGCATCAAACTGGTAAGCGCCAAAGCAGACATCGACATCCAAGCCCTGCAAAAGAGCTTGAACCTGCTCTCCAAGCTGGACATCACCGTCACCGCCAACCGGGTCAGCATCATGGCCAAAGAGCGGCTGGTCATCAACGGCGGCGGCAGCCAAACGGTGTGGAGTGCAGCCGGCATCCACAGCCAAACAGCCGGCAGCCATGTGGCGCATGCGGCCTACCACGGGCTGGCACCGGGCAAGGCGGGGAGTGTGAGCATGCCGGAATTGCCCACTGGCACACCCGCCGCCAAACGCAGTTTCTCCGCATAAAGAAAGTCCCTCATGTTGATTAGCCCTCCCTTCTTAAAGTCCGGCACCCCGCAAGACAACAACCCAAACATTCAATTGGCGTTCACGGGTCAGTACCCGGTTACGTCCCACCTGGAATGGCACAACGGCCAGCACCTGATTGCACCGCAAGAAAACAGCAGCTATGTTGAAGTGCGCGCTATTGCTGACGGCAAAGTGATTTACCTCAGCCCACCCGATGCCCAGCCCAGCTCCGACAAAGACCACCCCCAAAACTACGCCGCCTTTGGCAGTGGCCCGGAGTGGACTGATAAAGGCATGCTCATCTTGGAGCACACCACCGAAATCGGCGCCAGTGGCAATACGCCCACTGCCATTACCTACTACAGCGTGTACGCCCATCTCAGTGCGATCAACAAAAGCCTCAAAGCAGGCGACAAGGTGTACCGCAAAGACAGCCTAGGCAAGCCCGGCCACATCTATGCCCAGCCTGGGCACATGCACTTTGAGATTTGTTTGAACGACGACAACCTCAAAAAGCTGCTCGGGCAAGACCCCTCCACCTGGCCCAACGCGGATGCCGCCCCCAGCAAAGATGGCCGCACCGATGCGGTGTTCGGCAGCACCTACATCTACCTGCCACAGAGCACACCGGTACAAAGCACGGTGCCCACCCAGCACCTGCAAAGCGCAGCCGCGCAAACCTTGGGCACAGCCCAATGGGTGCAAATCAGCTACGCAGGCAATGCAACGCTTACCAGCTACACGGTGCAGGGCGCGCCTATCGGCAGCCCGCGCAGCGACACAGAAGCCGAATACAAGCTGTACCAGGAAGCTAACACCCGCCACAACAGCCTGCCAGCGGCAGACAAGGCCAGCAGCAGCCCCAGCGGCTGGTACGAACTCTTGCGCTTTGGGCGCAACCTAGGCTGGGGGGATGCAGCCACCGACAAAGACCCGCTACCCACTAACGCAGCCCACTGGAGAAAGATAGTGACACCCGCAGGCGAGGTGTGGGCAGACCTGAACGCCACTGGCAGCTACAAATTCAGCGATGCAGACTTCCCATCGGTGCTAGGCTGGAATTGCATAGGCGATGACACCCGCACCACCGACCAGCGCTGTGACAGTGCCAAACTCAAGACCCTTCTGACGAGCGAGATAGAAGGGGCGCAGGCCAAGCAAGAGGCACGGGCCAAGCCCACACGCCTGTTTGAGCAAACCAGCAAAGCGGCGATTGCGCACAAGCTGCGCAAAGCCATCTGCAAGTTCCCCACGGAGTTTGACCAAGGCGACTTTGAAGCGCGCTATGGGCACATCAAGGAGGAGGACTACTTCAAGAGCGACGCTACCGGGGAGAACTGGAAAAAGCTGTCAGCACACATCAAGGCGCTGACCATGACGGACTTGCCGCAAGCCTACAAGGATGCGCAGTGGCATTTGCATCCCTTGGAGTTCATTGAGCAGATGCGTAGGTGTGGCTGGTTGAGTAAGAGTGAGTTCACACAACTGCTGCCCAGTTATGCGGTGCGTAGCGGGCAATGGAAAGATACCCAAGGTGGCAGGCATCCGGGAGTGTTTTGGGAGAAAGTCAACGTTTCCGATCAAAACTTAGAAAGTGGGTTGATCGCCAACCACCGCATCCCGATGAATCGCACCCTGCGCAAGTACGGCATCCACACTCCTCTGCGCATGGCCAGCTTCTTTGGCAACGCAGTACAGGAGTCGAACTGGTTGAGTAGCTTGCAAGAGAATGCGGGAAGTAGCCTGTGGTACGAGCCGTGGTTCGGACGAGGCTTTTTGCAACTGACATCGCCGGGTAACTACTTTGCATACTGGCGCTGGCGCGGTCGTAAGCTTGACGTGGCCTTGGACACCCAGCTCAAGAACACCTATGACGACATGTACAAGAACACGGCCAAACGAGCACAGAAGCTGCTCGATGATGCGTACTTCCCCCAGGTGACACAAGAAATCAAAGACTGGCGTTCGCAAGTGAACGGTGGTGCTAGGTCTGAGTTGCCCGAAGAAAAGTTAGCACCCTCAGACAGCGCGGGCTTCTATTGGGCAGCACTGATGATCAAGCATGCCGACGGCCAGCACGTACTGGAGCGCCGCAGTGTTGCCATCGTGGACAGCAACGGCCAGTCCAAGGGCGACAAGGTGTACTACCGCAGCCCCACGTTCTGGAAAGTCTCGGCCTCGGTCAACTTGCCGGGTGCGGTGGATAACATCAACTACGCCGGAATTAACGGCTTTGATGCCCGTTGCAGTGCCTACGGCGTGGCGCTGGCGGTGTTGACGGAGATGAGGTTTGCAAGTGGTACTGGCATAGCGTTGGACTACCCAGAGGGATATATACCGAGGCGGGCGCAATGAAGTACGTACTTGCAATAGCTTCTTTGGTGCTAGCCCCAACACTGTGGGCTGGAAATGCAAATCTACTGCCATTGATAAAAGTGACTGCAAGAGTTGATGCAGGTTGCCATGTCGGTATGGAATTACCCGACTTGACTCCCCTTAATGGCGGGCTATCAAGATTGTTCAAAGGTGGGTTCACCATTGGCGATCCACTTCCTAGAAGATGGCGGACCATGTTGAATGAACTGGAATTCAATTTAACCTGCTATGACAAAGATGATCCGGATGCCGATGGGGCACCTACCAACTACTCTGGGGCCCGGTATGAAAAGTCAAAGAAGATCTGGGTCAAGGATTTAGAGCGGTGGTTTAACTCATGGAATCCAACCCCTGAAGAGCGCGTTATTGGCGACAAGGCAACTCGCGTTGTCAATATCCAGGCTGCTAACTCACGAGGTTACGTGCAACTCACGGACGACACTACGGGAGAGGAAGGCGGGCGACGCCGAAACATGAGCTTTTGCTTGTTTCACCCACCCAAAGCGCTGTGTGGCTACGGTACTGTGGCTTATCTGGCTGACGGCCCAAAAGGTGACCTGACCCCCTACGCGCTAGAGATGATTCGCAGCATTGAATTCCTGAACGATGTTGCAACCGAAGCAGCGGGCAAATAAGTGGTGCAAGCGATTGCATCGAGCTCAGCAGTGCTCGTCTATCCCACTAATCGCAAACACACCACACCGCACACAACTGCGGCTAAGCGGGGGCGATTAATGCAAGCTGCTTTATTTAGGCCCAAAAGGCCGATAGCGACCGTGGAATTTGCGCTAGCCGCTATCAAAAAAGGAGCTTCTGAGAATAGGAAAGTCCTCATCAGTGTCTCCGCACTCGTGCAAGTAATCCCACGGCAGCGCGTCTACAACGTGTTCGCGTACCTGAGCCACATCTATGCCCAGCCTGGGCACATGCACTTTGAGATTTGTTTGAACGACGAAAACCTCAAAAAGCTGCTCGGGCAAGACCCCTCCACCTGGCCTAACGCGGATGCCGCCCCCAGCAAAGATGGCCGCACCGATGCGGTGTTCGGCAGCACCTACATCTACCTGCCACAGAGCACACCGGTACAAAGCACGGTGCCCACCCAGCACCTGCAAAGCGCAGCCGCGCAAACCTTGGGCACAGCCCAATGGGTGCAAATCAGCTACGCAGGCAATGCAACGCTTACCAGCTACACGGTGGAGGGCGCGCCTATCGGCAGCCCGCGCAGCGACACAGAAGCCGAATACAAGCTGTACCAGGAGGCCAACACCCGCCACAACAGCCTGCCAGCGGCATACAAGGCCAGCAGCAGCCCCAGCGGCTGGTACGAACTCTTGCGCTTTGGGCGCAACCTAGGCTGGGGGGATGCAGCCACCGACAAAGACCCGCTACCCACTAACGCAGCCCACTGGAGAAAGATAGTGACACCCGCAGGCGAGGTGTGGGCAGACCTGAACGCCGCAGGCAGCTGCAAATTCAGCGATGCAGACTTCCCATCGGTGCTAGGCTGGAATTGCATCGGCGATGACACCCGCACCACCGACCAGCGCTGTGACAGTGCCAAACTCAAGACCCTTCTGACGAGCGAGATAGAAGGGGCGCAGGCCAAGCAAGAGGCACGGGCCAAGCCCACACGCCTGTTTGAGCAAACCAGCAAAGCGGCGATTGCGCACAAGCTGCGCAAAGCCATCTGCAAGTTCCCCACGGAGTTTGACCAAGGCGACTTTGAAGCGCGCTATGGGCACATCAAGGAAGAGGACTACTTCAAGAGCGACGCTACCGGGGAGAACTGGAAAAAGCTGTCAGCACACATCAAGGCGCTGACCATGACGGACTTGCCGCAAGCCTACAAGGATGCGCAGTGGCATTTGCATCCCTTGGAGTTCATTGAGCAGATGCGTAGGTGTGGGTGGTTGAGTAAGAGCGAGCTAAAGCAGATGGTGCCCATGAAGGTCATACGGCACCAGAAATACAAAGCCAATGCATCCAGCCCGTTGGAGCATCGCTATCACTGGGAGCCTTTGAACTTCACGCCAGCAAGCGCTTTGATTGATGCGCAGGCTGATCCGCTCAATCGCATGATGCGCAAATTTGGCATCACGTCGCCCAAGCGACAGGCTTCGTTCTTCGGCAATGCGATTCAGGAAACCGCTTGGCTGAGCGCCTTGCAGGAAGGTAGCCCAACGGGCTACTGGTACGCGCCATGGTTTGGGCGTGGTTTCTTGCAGCTGACGCATGCGAGTAACTACATTGACTACTGGCAGTGGATTGGGCGTAGTGTTCCTGAGTCATTGAAAGCGGCTCTCCAAGCCGCAGCCAAACAGGCCCACAGCGCCAATAGCAATGCGGGTTTGCAAGACCCTCACTTTCCGGCATTGACTCAGGAAATGAAGGGGTGGCGCGATGACGTGAATGACAGGCGTTTAGCTGACGCCGCCAACAGCGCCGGCTTTTATTGGGCGATGAAGGACGCCAATCGCAATGCGGACGGTGCGCATGTGCTGGAACGTCAAACGGTAGCGCAGTACGCCGCACCTCACGCTACGCTGAGCTACTACCGCAGCGTTTCATTCTGGGAGGCGTGCGCCAAGGTCAATTTACCGGGAGCGGTCAATACGCCCTGGAGCTTGAGCCTGAATGGCTTTGTGGACAGGTGTTGTGCTTATACGCAGGTGCTGATGGTGGTCAGCGAGATGCAATTCCCCACCGCAAGCGGCACCTCGCTTCTGCCTGAAACCATGACACCACGGAGGGTCTGAATATGCGTTTAGCAACTGTCAGTGCGATTGTTTTCAATGTGCTTTGCGTACATATCTGCTGGGCGGATGCAGGTGTTTCCCGGGCTGCTGCACCGATAGTGCAAGCAAAGGTCGGCGACTGTCGTTTCAAGTATCAAGATTTGTATAACGGGTTTCGTGAGGACCGTCTGTCCTATCGGGGTATGAATCCTTTCTATCCCAGTGTCACCATGATGCTGAACTTTGATTGCCGCCCCTTTGCAGAGTCAGACAACGGCAAACCTGCGCAGTCCTATGCCTACATGGACATCGACAAAGATGTGAACAACGGTGCCATGCGTGACCCTGTGTCCGGTAAATGGGTGATCCATCCCATCGAAGTTGGCCCTGCGGATGAAGCATTCATCGATAACCCTGTGCAGGCCAAGTTGCTTGCAAAGTCGCGTTTTGGGGGGCAACTTGATGCGGTTAACGCCACCGGGTATTACCGCGTGGAGAACGTCACCATAGGCGAGGAGACGCGGCGTGAGCGCATGTTTTCAGCGTGTCTGATGCGTACCCCGGTGGTGCTGTGTGCAAGTACTACAAATGCCGGTGCGCTAAGAGAACCTAAAAAGAGTTTGGTGCCCTATCTCATCAAGTTGTTGCAAACCGTGGAGTTTGTGGATTAGTTGTGCCTTTTCGCCATCAGAACGTCTGACTTGAGCGCGGATGCGTGTCATGCAAGCTGACTTTTACAAGAAAAAAGGGCGATCACGCACGTTGGATGTGCCTGAACAGCTATCAAAAAAAGAGCGACTTCAGTGAGCAAACCCCTGATCGCCGGCCCCTTGATTGAGAGCACCACCGCAGGCAGCACGCACCAGCACCGCCAGGCGCACCATGCCATCAGCGCGGGTGGGCATGTGAGCACGTCTACCGTCAAGAGTTGGCTCTTGAGTGCCAAAGAAGCCATCAAGCTGTTTGCTTACGGCAAAGGCAAGAAAGACCCCAAGCACAGCGGCATCAAACTCGTAAGCGCCAAAGCAGACATTGACATCCAAGCCCTGCAAAAGAGCGTGAACCTGCTCTCCAAGCTGGACATCACCGTCACCGCCAACCGGGTCAGCATCATGGCCAAAGAGCGGCTGGTCATCAACGGCGGCGGCAGCCAAACGGTGTGGAGTGCAGCCGGCATCCACAGCCAAACAGCCGGCAGCCATGTGGCGCATGCGGCCTATCACGGGCTGGCACCGGGCAAGGCGGGGAGTGTGAGCATGCCGAGTTTGCCGTTTGTGCCGGAGAACTTGCCCAAGCCGTACAGCATTCAAATCAACGCAGTGGGAAAAGTGGGGGTGGTGGGCAGTCAGACCAAAGCGGCAGCGCTTCCAAAGTTCAGGGCCTACAACGACACAGGCGAACTTCTTGCGCAAGGTTTTTTAGACAGCAAAGGCAACACGCCACCCATCTACTCGGACAAACCAGAAACCGTGCGCGTGGTATTGGGTGATGGTCCATGGGGCAAAAGTGCTGACGTCAAACACGCATAAAGAGAACACGCATGACAACTGAAACACCAACTGTTCCTAGCACCGAAGCGGCGGTCACCGCTCCCACGACCGCCATCAACTTCTTGGGTTTGGATGGACTGCCCATCGCCCATCTGGATGTGCTGATTAAAGTGGGCGAGCAGGAATATCAAAAAACTACGGACGCTGACGGAGGCTTGCCACTTCTTTGGTCATGGCCTGAAACACCTATTGAGATTTCCGTCAAGCGCATGGACGGCAGCTACAAGCTGATTGACAGTTGCACGACCAGCAGCGCGGATGCCTGTTGGACCTACACCAGCCCGGCCGTGGTCTTGGAAGCGAAAACCCAGCTCCACGCGGGCGAGCCGGGAGAGATAGAGGCGCAGATTCCGCGCTTTGAGCCGGAAGATGCTGGCGTAGTCAGCAAAGAGCCCGCAGAACCTGCAGCACCCGCCGATTCGGAGCCCGCAGTCAGCCCCAGCTACCGTGATGAGGGGCGCAATCAACCAGCGCCAATTGCAGCCGCCACCAACATGGCTGCTGTGCCCAAACCCGTGAGCAAAAAGCTGCCTGACCCCCAACGTGCCGCAGCGCCTAAGACAGGCGCATCGGCCCCGCTTGCCACCGGTCGCAACCGCAAGGGCGAGCCAGTAGCTGTCTATACAGAAAAGTCGCGCGACTGGTGGGGCCGCTGGCTCATGAGCACCTTGCATCTGTTTGGGCTTGGTGATGTGAATGCGGCACAAGCAAGGCCATCAAGTCCAGCGGCCAAGGCGGGTGGCGCATCCGGCAAACAAGGGGCATCCAAAGCAGCGCCCGCAGCAGGTGCCTCCAGCGCCATTGCAACCTTCGATACAACGGTGGCCTACAGCGGCAGCATGAGCGAGCAAGTGAAGCACTTGATAGAGATTGCCACCGAGCAAACGGCCTATGAAATCACCGGTGGCACGCACAATTTTTTGGCCAAAGAGAAAAACGGTACCAAGAAGTTGCAGGACTACCCGGTCAAAGGAAGTGACAAAGCAAAAGGCTATTGCTATGCCTACGTCAAGATTGCGCTCATGCGGGCCAACGTCATCCACACAGCGCCGGGCAACGAGGCCGCCAGCGATGCAGGGGCTGAACTGCTGAGCCGTGGGTTTATGGACGTGACCGACTCGGTGCCCGACCCGCGCTGGGCCGCTGCGGGCGATGTGATTGTGTATGCCTGGTCCGCCCAAACCCTAGAAAAAGAGCGTCGTAACGACGCGTTTGCAAAGAAGGTCAAGGAATACAAGACCCAAGGGAAGAAAATTGACTTTAAGTTGGCAGATGTGTCACCTGCAGAGAGCAATAAACCCAACTTTGGGCATATTGATATACGTAGCTACGACGGGTATATCAGCGACCATATTCCTCCAAAGAGCGTTAAAGACCCCAGTCCCGGTGAACCTAATTGGCTTCGCTACAACCCCCACCCGCGCATTTACCGCAAGGTCTATGACCCCATGCCCACTCTGCGCATCTTGGCGTTTTTGCGTTGCTTGCGCGAATATGAAGGCCAAGAAGAGCCGGATGACACCAAGCGATTCAACATGCTGTTTGCAGCCCTGCCTAACAACCCCGGTTCACGGCGCTTTGTCTCCTACAAAACCCACCCCTGGGAGGGCAACGGCAATTCTGAGAAAGGCTCTACCGCTGCGGGTGCGTACCAAATTCTGTACGGTACCTGGAAGGAGAAGTTTGATCTCGGCTTGATTGTTGTGCCTGCAGGCAAAGACAAATTCAGCCCCGAGATACAGCACCGCATTGCCGTCATGAAACTGTATGACCGGGGGGCGTTGAACTTCATCCGAAAGGGGGACATCGAGAAGGCCATTACCGACACCACCTTGCCCGGCGAGTGGAGTAGTCTGCCCGGTGGCAAGCACAACGCGAAACGCAAAACAGCAGAAGGCAAACCTATGGATTTGGCTTACGTTATGGGTTTGTTTAACCAGTATTTGGACGAAGAGAAACGAAAGGCGAACCTGAAATGAAGTTATCTATCAAGGCTTTGCGTGGCCTCGCTGCGTGTGTGTTGGGTCTGATGCTCACCCACGGATGGGCGGCCACGCTGACGGAGGATCAGAAGGCGGTCAAGCAGCTCATGACGAAGATGTATTCGTACTCCATTAACAATTTTGAGTACGCTGAATACAACGGAAAATATGACCTGAGTCGATTGTGCAAGTTGCAATCTCAGTTTTTTGATGCGTCTTTATTGGTTTCGCAAGATAAAAAGAAACCATGCCAAAAAAGTGGACGTTACACAGTTGGTAGCAGCGAACTCCTACGTGATATGCAGGACACCGCCCTACCCACCAAAATCGC
Organism: Rhodoferax aquaticus; assembly: GCF_006974105.1. Taxonomy (NCBI): domain Bacteria; kingdom Pseudomonadati; phylum Pseudomonadota; class Betaproteobacteria; order Burkholderiales; family Comamonadaceae; genus Rhodoferax; species Rhodoferax aquaticus. Next base: position 4,521,822 of record NZ_CP036282.1, on the reverse strand, counting down.
TACCCCAGTGGTTGAGGGCGATGTAGCCGCTGTCGAAGTCATCACGGATTTGCGTCATTTACCGCTGCCAGAGGGAAGGGGGCGCATCGTATGGTTTTTGAATAAAACCCCAGTGGGTTGGCGCATTGTCAATAGCCTAGATTTTGAAAACTGGCCCATTAAAGATGGCAAGTGCTGGGGGGACTTCGGCAGCCCCCCAACCCCATGGCAAAAGCAGTTTGAAGCGCCGCAATGCAAGCCTGGGTTTGTTGATAAACAAATTCATTAGCCTCAAACACATACCGTTCCGGGCGTTGCTGCGCCCAAGCGGAGGCGACTCATGCAAGCTGCTTTATTCAAGCAGCGGATTCAAGTACGCAGTGCAACGTTTTAGAAACGGGTTGGGCCAAGAGTGAATAGGATGCACTTTTGTGACCGGCCAGTCTCAATCGTTGCACCATGACCTATACACACTTGGTCCAAGAAAGAGCCACAGCGCGACAGAGGCAGCGTCGCAACGCCCGCCAGTTCGATCCACAGCAGTGGCAGCTCGTTGAGCTGTATCTGCGCTTGAGCCTCTCACCCCAGCAAGTCAGTGACTGCCTACCTACTCAATCACCGGCCGCGCAAATGCCTAGGCTACCGTACCCCACATGAGGTCTTCTACAACCTACCCGTAAGACCTCTTACCCTGCATTCCGTTGCACTTTGTACTTGAATCCACCTCCAAAAGTGCCACTGACGCCCATGGATATTGCGTAAGAAGCTATATAAACCATAGCAAATGCCGTTTGTGCAGAGTTTTCCTCTGTGGTTTTGTACAGTACCATTGCGCTATGGCCAAAGACAAATCTATCTATGTGTGCTCCGAATGCGGGGGCACCAGTCCTAAATGGTTGGGCAAGTGCCCTAGCTGCAATGCGTGGAACACGCTGGTGGAATCGGTGGCGCAGTCGGATGCGCCTACCAAAAACCGCTTTGCCTCCTTGGCCAAGACGGCAGAAATTGCGGTGCTGTCAGACATTGAAGCCTCAGACGTAGAGCGCACGCCCACAGGCCACGAAGAGTTGGACCGTGTGCTGGGCGGCGGCATGGTCGAAGGCGGGGTGGTGCTCATTGGCGGCGACCCCGGCATTGGCAAGTCCACCTTGCTCTTGCAAGCTTTGGACTCGCTGCAACGCTCGGGCAAAAACACCTTGTACGTGACGGGCGAAGAAAGTGGCGCGCAGGTGGCCTTGCGCTCGCGCCGCTTGGGGCTGGACCACTCCCAGGTCAAGGTGCTGGCCGAGATTCAGCTTGAGAAAATTCTGGCCACGCTAGACGCCACCCAGCCCGATGTGGCGGTGATTGACTCCATCCAAACCGTGTACTCCGACCAGCTCACCAGTGCGCCGGGTTCGGTCGCGCAGGTGCGGGAATGTGCGGCGCACCTCACGCGTGCGGCCAAGTCCAGCGGCACGGCCATTGTGCTGGTGGGCCATGTCACCAAAGAAGGCGCCTTGGCCGGCCCGCGCGTGCTAGAGCACATGGTGGACACCGTGCTGTACTTTGAAGGCGACACCCACAGCCAGTTCCGGCTGGTGCGCGCCATCAAAAACCGCTTTGGCGCAGTGAACGAAATCGGCGTGTTCGCCATGACCGAAAAAGGCCTCAAAGGTGTGAGCAACCCCAGCGCTATCTTCTTGAGCCAACACGCCGAGCCCGTGCCCGGCAGCTGCGTGATGGTCACCTTAGAGGGCACGCGCCCCATGCTGGTCGAAATTCAGGCCTTGGTAGACAGTGGCGGCCCCTCTCCCCGGCGCTTGTCGGTGGGGCTGGACAAAGACCGCTTGGCCATGCTCTTGGCCGTGTTGCACCGCCATGCGGGCGTGGCGTGTATGGACCAAGACGTGTTTGTGAACGCCGTGGGCGGCGTGCGCATTACCGAGCCAGCGGCCGATTTGGCCGTCATGCTGTCCATCACCTCGTCCCTGCGCGGCAAGCCATTGCCCAAGGGCTTTATTGCCTTTGGCGAAGTGGGGCTGGCTGGCGAAGTGCGGCCTGCCCCGCGTGGGCAAGAGCGGCTCAAAGAAGCGGCCAAGCTGGGCTTTAGCGTGGCCATCGTGCCCAAGGCCAACGCGCCCAAAAAGCCCATTGAGGGCCTGACCATTCACCCCGTGGAGCGGGTAGAACAAGCCATGGAAGTAGTGCGCGGCCTGCTCTAGCGCGCGTGAGAGAGTTTGAATGTTGAACGCACACGATTTGTTTGCCCTGGGCGCAGCCGCCTGCTGGGCCATGGGCGCCATGCTGTCGGTAGAGCCCTCGCGCCACTTGGGCGCATTTGCCTTTACTCGGCTGCGCATGTTGTTGGTCTCAATCATGCTGTGGAGCGTGGTGGCCTACACCGGGGGCTGGCGCACCTTGCCGCTGGAGTCGGTGGGGTGGGTGGGCTTGAGCGGCTTGGTCGGCATCTTTGTGGGCGACACGGCCATGTTTGCGGCCATGAACCGCTTGGGGCCAAGACGCTCTGGCGTGCTCTTTGCCACCCACGCGGTGTTCAGCGCCCTGCTCGGCTTTTGGCTGCTCAATGAACGCATGAGTGTGCAGGCCACGATTGGCGCGGGCCTCACCGTGGCAGGCGTGATGTCGGCCATTGTGCTGGGGCGGCGCAAAGAAGAAACCCACGACTGGGAGGCCGACCGTGGCCACGTAGGCGCAGGCGTGGCCTTAGGGCTACTTGCCGCGTTTTGCCAGGCCTTGAGCTCCTTGCTCGTCAAACCCGTGCTGCAAGGCGCGGTGGACCCGGTGGCCGCATCCGCGGTGCGCGTGTCGGTGGCGTGCGCGGCGCAGTTTGTGTTGCTGTGGAGTGGCTTTGCCGCCTCTAGGCCGCAGGCCGCGCCCACCCTGCGCGTGGTGGGGCTCACCGCCATCAACGGCTTCTTGGCCATGGGCGTGGGCATGACGCTGGTGCTCTTGGCCCTCAAGGGCGGCGACTTGGGCATGGTGGCCGTGCTGTCCTCGGTGTCGCCGGTGTTGGTCTTGCCCCTGCTGTGGCTGCGCGTGGGCCGCCCGCCCGCACCCGGCGCATGGCTAGGCGCAGCGCTCACCGTGCTGGGCACTGCGCTGGTGTTGCTGCGGTAAGGGCGGGGGCGCACCCAAAGCCAGCTGCGCAACGCATATACGCACGTAGCTGTCACTCTGTTGCGGATGGTGCAAGCTATATATTTGATAGCTGCTTGCTCATATATGATGGGCGCTAGAACGTTGTTTGGGTTACTTTGTAGAGGGAAAATCGACGTTGCAGTACTTGTCTAGTCTTCTGTTACCTGGTAACCTGGTTGTGTAGTAGGTTGACGTGTATGCACTCGCCAAGCATTGGTTGGAGAAATTCGGCACCCTAAGTGCATCAAAATAAATGAGCAAGCTCCTGAACCTATGTTCAGTTGAGTCAAATAAGCATGAGTTACAAAGTCATTGATCTGTTTGCAGGCCCCGGCGGCCTTGGCGAAGGTTTCGCCTCACTAAATGGTGGAAAAGCCTTTGAAATCGTAGTTTCGGCAGAAATGGAAGAGAGCGCTCACAAGACATTAACTTTGCGCAGCTACTTTCGACATGCGAAGCGTGGACAGGACCGCAATGCACTCAGTGCCTATTACGACTTTTGCCATTCATCTTCCGCCCCTCATCCAAAAGACGTTGCCCCTGACCTTTGGGCCAAAGCTACATCTGAAGCGCGGCAACTTACCCTAGGTAGCCAAGCTGGTAACGAAGAACTAGACAAAATTATTGCGGCAGCCAAACTCTCTTCAGACAAGACAGTGGTAATTGGCGGCCCGCCATGCCAAGCCTATTCGCTGGTGGGTAGAGCTCGGAATCTCGGCAAGGCAAACTACAAAGCCGAGGATGATCACCGGCACTTTTTGTACAAAGAGTACTTGCGGATCTTGCAAAAAGTATCGCCAGCGGTCTTTGTCATGGAAAACGTTAAAGGCATCTTGTCGTCAAAGGTGAACAACAAGCTGGTCTTTCATGACATCTTGCGTGACTTGTCCAATCCAAGCATTGCGACGCAATCAGGTGACGGCCCGGAGTACGTCATTCATTCATTGGTCACGGACACTGCTTTCAGTTATGGCATGGATCCTGAAAGCATTGATCCACGCGACTTCATCATCTATTCAGAGCGATATGGAATTCCGCAAGCGCGACATCGCGTCATTCTTTTGGGCATTCGAAAAAGCGAGTTGGGAGGGAAATCTTTTGCTCGCCTTTCTCGTGCAGATCACACAGTTACGCTAGAGCAGGCGCTTTTCAATTTGCCTAAGTTGCGTAGTAAGTTAGGGCGGTCCGACTCAGCGAGCACATGGGCCAAAACAGTCTCGGACTTGTCTGTTCGTTTGGCTCAAGAAGCACGAGATGCAGGTGAACTGCAGATGGCAACGGCACTGTCAAATCTGAAATCCCGTTTCTCTGATGAATTGGGAACAGGTGGACTTCGCATTCCACATACACAGCCAGCTGAGAACTCACAAAATAGGTATTCGGAGTGGGTGACAGATACGCAGCTTGATGTTTGGTTGAATCACGAAACGCGATCACACATGACCAGCGACTTAGGTCGCTACCTGTTTGCCTCTACCTTTGCTGATACTTTTGAGCGCTCACCTAAAGGCCATACAGACTTTGCACTACCTAGCCTTGCGCCTGCGCACGCCAACTGGGAATCAGGCAAGTTTGCTGACCGATTCAAGGTGCAGTTATACACACGGCCTAGCACTACAGTAACCAGCCACATATCTAAAGATGGGCACTACTTCATTCATCCGGATCCCTCGCAATGCCGCAGTCTCACTGTGAGAGAGGCTGCGCGATTACAGACTTTTCCTGATAACTACTTTTTCCAAGGAAACAGAACTCAGCAGTTTCATCAAGTTGGAAATGCGGTGCCTTCGCTACTGGCGAATCAAATAGCGACCATTTGCAATGACTTGCTTGCGAGTCGAAAGAAATAGACACTGGCCCACTATTCAACATACTTACCGAATTCCTTTGGTAGAACTCTTTTCATTTGGGATGCCAACATTTCCTCAGTGTCGAAGGTTAGGTCGAGTCGTTGCAACGCAATAGCTAGTCTCCTGACACTACCAAGACCAGTCCGTTCACCAGGGTTGCGGTCTTTTGGCTTTTTGGGTTTTGATGAGGCGCCGCGCTTTAAGACCCCATTCTTGATATACAACTCACTAGCAGTCTGAAAAAAACCCTTGTTGTGCGCGATTGATTGCCTAGACGCAAGTTGTTCAGTCATATCGCCGAACGTATGCATTGGTGTACTCAAGCAAATCTCAGCGCTTTCGCCGTGTATGAACACCAGTTCATAAGGAGTGCGTACGGCATGCCGATAGGCAAGTGACCCCGTCGACCCCTTGCGCTTCACAATGTAATGCTCACTACGACGTATGCCCTTGGCCGTTAACTGGTTGAAATAGACTAACGCTAACCATGCCCAGAAGCCATCTGAATCTGAGGACATAAGTGAATGGAAATCTGCGCTTGCAAACCATTCATTTAGCTTGCTGCCGAACTCTAGGCGCGACGCGAACAGTAGGTCGGGATCAATTTGCAAGTCAGCAAACTCATCCAAATAGGCGTTGTCGGCCAATAGTGCCGATGCAGTCTCGCCTTCGGGATGTTCTAACCATTTCTCAAATACCGCGATACCTGCTGAATTAAGTGACTTAGTTTTGATCACTGCTTGCCCCCTTTAGTAAGTTTGCTTGCAACGTGGTGGCAAATCGACTGCGAGTGCAAAAACGATCAACTACGTCATCACACCAATTTGATGATTTTTCCGCATCGTCGAAGCTAGGCGGTCTTGACGCGCCAATCGCATCCAGCCACTTTGCCCATGGATGCCATGGACTGTCATCGTCGTCTAAGTCAGCTGGGTCTTCCGCAATTTTTTGCATTACTTGGCGAAGTGCTTCAGGAAGCACTAATGAAGAAAATGGTAAAAAATTCTCCGCTCCTGCAGCACTCGGAAACACGACAGAATTGAACTGCAAAATGGGTCCGTCGTCAGTAATCAGCAGTCGCCAAACACGTTCACCAAGATGTGCTGATTCCATTGGGAGCAAGCTTTCGCTTTGTGATTCGTCTCGTGCCCTCAAGTTCTCAACTGAACCGACAAGTTTCGGACTGCCTTCTTCATGCAAAAGTATTCGAAATCGCAATGGATGAGATAAATCTAAATTTGCAATTGCATGTGGTTCGCGAGAAAAGCTATCAGTCGTTCCCAACTCGAAACGCGCGCTTGTGTTGCCGGCACGAGCGATCACGACGACTTTCAGCCGCTCTTTGAACTCGGTTTTTGATAGGTCCAAGCGCTCCAAAGAAAAGGCCTGGCGGTTGCCGATGTCGGAAATAGCTAGGGTGACTTTACTTCGATCGATTTCTCGAAGACCCGTTGGATTACTCCGCGCTGATAGTCGTGCCATTGGTTTTTTCCGTGTAGTTCAAGCGGGCCCGCAGTCGGATGTTTGCGTCAAAACCTGGAACCTCTAACGCGAACTCTGGGTCAACTATCGAAAACCGAATGCGATTCTCCTTTCGGTCAATTAGAGTTATTCCAGCACTTTCAATCTTGTGCGCTTTGGTGTCCGCCAAATCAAAGTCAAATGGGTCATAGGCTTTGAAGGGATCTTGGTCCAGTCCTTCATACGCAAGTTCAAGTGAGCACTCAATGGGCAAATCACTAACGTGTGGTGCAGCTGTGCCATTGGACTTTACGATCACGAAGTCAGGACCAGTGTGAATTTTGAATGGCTTACGAACAGACACTTCTGTTGGTGGAGTGTCACTTGGATTTCTATCGCCATGTTTTGGCCCCCCTGGTGACTTTGGCTTGCCGTCCTCTGCGGGTTTGGAGAAATGCCTCGCCAGCGCTCGAATATCTCTTTTGACTACTCCGTTTGAAACGAGAGCCAAAATTCTCGGTGCGGCGTTCCTTACTGCGCGAAGTGTCGCTTGGGGATTTGAATAAACCTCCGCTAAGCGTGGTCTGCTCCCATTCCATTTGAGGTGGGTTGGCTCTTCAGCGTCCGCAAGAAAAGCGGAGAGATCATTATTCAAGACAAGAGTGAGGCCGCGTGACTTTTGCAGATAAGAACTGCCGACCAAATGGCTTTCTGAGCCAATCAGTAAGTCGCGCCTGACGTAGGCTTCTTCAGTACGGTCTAGATCCTCTGGTACTTCAAGATGTACGTCGAAAGAAGTTTGAATTACTTCGCCCTTTTTGGGCCGAACACTCACCGGGCATCGCACAGAAATTCTTTCGCCGGTTTCCATTCGAGCTCGGAGTTTTGTCAAGACGCCTTCTTCAAATGCATCATCCTTCAAGGACGGTGTCTTATCCCACCCGGGTTTCAATTGAGGGAGGTCAACGCCCAATTTTTCATCCTCAATGACGGCGCGTACTAGGGCTCGGAACCCTTGACTGAAACTTGATTTCTTTTCTTTTGCGGCTTTGTCTGGCAGCACTCGCATGGCGATTTCTTCAACGTTATCCGCACCAATTGACTCGCCGTTCAGCGTCACTTCAAGGTTTCCCTTGGCAATGGGATAGTAGAACTCCGTGATGACTGTTGTGAGTGCGTTACCGATGTCAAAGTCAATCGGGAACGGGATTACCAAACTAAGTCCCGGTTCAAGTTTTCGGGTTAGATGAAAGGCGTTGGAAAACCTCGTGATTTCATTGCTGTTGACCACAGGCAGAGGTTGTTCAATGCCGGTACCCCAAAATGAATGTCTTGAATACTTTGAATCGTTGTAGGGATAGACACGGCGAAATGCACTGCGCCCCATTAAAAGTGTCTTGCCGTCTGACTTGCGAATAGTCATGCCGAATACAGACCGCGCTGCGCCGACGCGGTAATAAGTGATCTTGCCTTGGCCGGCTCTGCCATTGCTGCCAGTAGCCGACTTCGCTCCTTCTCCTTCTCGAAACCAAAATGCGTTCCAGTTTTCGCCAGGACCATCAGCGTTTGGGTTTTTCCATTGCCCTTCTAATCCTGTTGTGCCAAAGTCTTCGATGACGAGTACCGAGGCTACGGAAATCGGTGGCAGCGGGTCAGCGTCAGAGGCAAGTAGTCGCTCCCTAAACTCCTTGCTCATGAGATCGCTGAGGTACCCCACGTCGAACTCGCCGGGCTTAAGAACATTCACGCAAACCTTTACCGGGCCGGTGTTGTCTAGTGAGCGCGCATCCAAAGGATTTTGAAGCGCTTCACGAATCAAAATTTCTAAGTTACTGCGCTCTTCCTGCGCAAAGTTGTCCTCCGACAGGTCTCTTCCTTGGACTTGAAATGGTGATGTTTGTGGGAACACCCAGTTTGTTGTCATTCGCCCTCCCTTGTTTATTCTTTAAAGTGTGAAAACAGAATCCTCGTCACCGTCGTCGCCTCTAAAGCGAGCCTTAAGCGCATCCATTTCTCGTTGCAAAGCGCGAATCACTTTCTTTGCATCAGCGTCGTCATATTTGTAGTTGCGCTTGTTTGCTAAGTTGCCGATGAGTCGAAGGTCTTTGATGGTACGGGTGACTCGCTTGTTGGCTAGTTCAACAAACTTTTCCCTAGCATCTCGCTTATCCGATTCAGTCACCATTTTCTTCCTACGCAATTCAAAGGGGATCCCTGATCTACCAGATCTCTTTGGATCGTTTTTTAATGCCTTAATTCTTCTACAAATTAGAAATGTAGTCAAGTTTATTGTTCATGTATTCAAAAATAGGTGCCATAGAAGATGGTTTTTAGCGATATCTATGCGAAATAAATCTTTGTTCGCGTTCCAGCGGAGGGATGTTTGAGCTAGACCTAGGCGCAACATGTAAGACGTTGATTTGCGCTCTACCGACTGCTTCTCCGCGAACTCCGTGCTGAGCGCGCACTGATGTCGCTGCGCTAAGCGCGCGCCAGGCCAGAGTTGCCTCGCCAACACCGCCCCGATAATCGGCGCACTTCAAGCCCACGGTGGCTTTTGTTTTTTGAATCTTTGTGGACGTGTCTCGCATGACCTCTTTTGCGCAAACCCCTTTTGAAGCTGGCAACGGCAACCAAACCACCACCTGGGCTCCTTGTATTGCTTGGTATGAGGCCTTGGCCCTGCAATACCCCACGGTGTTGCGCTTTTTCGAGATTGGCCGCTCTGACGGGGGCTGGCCGATCCACGCAGGCGTCATCAGCGCGGACGGGGTGCTCGACCATGCCACCTTGAAGGCGCAAGGGCGTCCCGTGTTCTTCAACAACAACGGCATTCACCCCGGCGAGCCTGAAGGCATTGACGCTTGCATGGCCTTGGTGCGCGACCTGTGTACCCAGCCAGAGCGCTTGGCCGCTTTGGGGCGCACGGTGTTTTTGTTCATTCCTATCTACAACGTAGACGGTTGCCACAACCGGCAAGCCACCTCGCGCGTGAACCAAGTGGGGCCTGAGGCCTTTGGCTTTCGGGCCAATGCGCGCAACCTAGACCTGAACCGCGACTTTTTGAAATGCGACAGCCTGAGCGCCCAAGTGTTCAACCGCTTCTTTACGGAGTGGGACCCCGATGTGATGGTGGACACGCACACCTCTAACGGGGCGGACTACCAGTACACCATGACCCTGATCCAAACCCAGGCCGACAAGCTGGGGGGCGGCTTGGGTGCCCTGCTGCGCGACACCATGCAGCCCGCTATTTTTAGCGCCATGCAAGCCCGTGGGTGGCCGACCTGCCCCTACGTCAACCCGCGCAAGGACACGCCCGACGACGGCATCGTGGACTTTTTGGAGGTGCCGCGTTTTTCTACCGGCTATGCGGCGCTGCACCACACCATTGGTTTTATGCCCGAGACCCACATGCTCAAGCCCTATGCGGACCGCTTGGCGTCTATGCGCGCCTTGGTAGAGGTGGTGCTGGAGTTCACGGTAGAGCACAGCGAGCAGATTCAAACACTGCGCGCCCAAGCCAAGCAGGCGGCGGCCACGCAGACCGACTGGCCGGTGCAGTGGCAGGTGAACTGGGACAAGCCCACGCCGTTTCGCTTCAAGGGTTACCAAGCCGTGCGCAGCCCTAGCCGCTTAGGGCTTTACCAGCGCCTGAGCTACGACCGCAGCCAGCCTTGGGAGCGTGACATTGACTACTTCAACCACTTTGCGGTGCAAACCCGCGTGCGCACCCCGCGCGCCTATCTGGTGCCGCAGGCGTGGCGTGAGGCGGTGGAGCGCTTGCAGTGGAACCGCGTAGAAATGCAGCGTGTGGATGCCGACCAGCTGCTGCAAGTGCAGGTGTACCGCATCCGCGCGGTGGAGCCCCGCGCCACGCCGTATGAGGGCCATATGTTTCACGACACGGTGGAGCTCACGCGCCATGTGGAGACGGTGCAAGCCTATGCCGGTGACTGGGTGGTGCCACTGGCCCAAGCCCGCGCACGCTATGCGGTGGAGACCCTAGAGCCTGAGGCACACGACAGCTTTTTCCGCTGGGGCTTTTTCAACAGTGTGTTGGAAAAGAAGGAGACCTTTTCTGACTACGTGTTTGAAGACACCGCACTGGAGATGCTAGAGGCCGAGCCCGGCCTGCGGGACGCATTGGAGGCGTGGAAGCAAGCCAACCCTGAAGCCTGCGGCGACGCGCAGGCCGTGCTGCAATTCATCTTTGCCCACGGCCAGCGTTTCCATGAGCCGGAGTGGATGCGTTACCCCGTGTTTGGCCTTGTGTAAGGCACCTAAACGTGCCTTTTTTCACGGACCTGTAACAAAGGGATAGTCCAATCGCGGTCTCTGTTGGATGGATGGCGATCATGAGACTACAAAAAACTGAAAAAGCACGTTTGGAATTGCAGCCCGGTGGTCGCACTCTAGGGCAGCGCGAGCGCACGCTCTTGCTGCTGGCGGATGGGCAAAAAACCATCCACGACGTGAGCCCGTATTTTGATGGTCAGGTCGAGCAGCTGGTCACCCGCTTGGTGAGCGAGGGCTATCTAGAGGGCATTGCGCTCAACCGCCCCTTGGGTTCCACCAAACCCGCGTCCCCGAGCAAACCAGCGCCTACATCGTCGTCCAGCTCCAGCAGCAAGCGTTCCGAGAGCAGTAAGCGGTTTGAAGATAGCAAACGCTTTGAAGACAGCAAGCCGGCACCCGAACCTGTGGCGGCGCCCGCCAAGTCTGCGGCTGACACGTTTGAGGGCAAGCGCTCCTTGGCCACCACCCGCATGTTTTTGTTTGACCTGTGTGAGCGCATGTTCGCGCGCCGTGCCCCCGAGCAGGCTGACGGCTTTCGCGAAGCATTGCGCAATGCCAAAGACCGCGATTCCATGCTGGCAGTAAGCCGTGACATGCTGACCGAGATTGAAAAAGTTGCCGGCCATGAGCGTGCTGACTCCATCAGCGAACGCATTGCCATGCTGCTGCCTGTTGAGGGCTGAGCAGGCGTTCGGGGCCGCGTGCCCATTTAAGAATCACTTAATCTAGGCTTTCTACAGTTCACTCCAACCAGGAGTGACTATGCAAGCAAGTTGGCAATCCACACTGCGGGGCGTGTGCCTCGCCAGTGGCCTTTCCCTAGGGTTGTGGGCGAGCGCCCACGCCACCACACCCGCAGACCAGTTAGCCGCCTACAGCGCGCAGGTAGGCGCAGCTGCGAACCCTGCGCGCGGCCAGCAGTTTTTCACCAGCAAACACGGCAAAGACTGGGCATGTGCTTCATGCCACACCGCCGTGCCCACGGTAGACGGCAAGCACGCAAGCACGGGCAAGGTCATTGGCCCACTGGCGCCCGCATTCAACCCCGAGCGCTTTACGGACACCGCCAAAACCGAGAAGTGGTTCCGCCGCAACTGCAACGACGTGGTCGGGCGTGAATGCACGGCGGGCGAAAAGGCCGATGTGTTGGCGTGGCTGACGTCGCTCAAGCGCTAAAGCAGCCCGTTCATTCGTCGCGACTACGAGGAGAAATTCATGAACTTATTCAGTCAATCAGCCATGCGCCACGCCTGTCTGTGGGTCTTGCTGGGAAGCGGCTTGGCCTTGGGCACCGCCCATGCGCAAACCGCAGGCAGCGCCCAAGCAGCCGCCAAATACCGCCAAGAGTGCGCGGCCTGCCACATCGCCTACCCGCCCGGCATGATGCCTGCGGCTTCGTGGCAAAAGCTCATGTCAGGGCTTACCAAGCACTACGGCGCAGATGCGTCGCTCGATGACGCTACGGTGCGCGAGCTCAGCACCTGGCTGGGTGCCAATGCAGGCACCTACCGCCGCGTGAGCGAGGAGCCGCCGCAAAACCGCATTACCCAAACCGCCTGGTTCTTGCGCAAACACCGCGAGGGCGAGGTGCCTGCCGACGTGTGGAAGCGTGCCTCGGTGCGCAGCGCATCCAACTGCATGGCCTGCCATGCCGGTGCCGACAAAGGCATTTTTAACGAAGACGCAGTACGGATTCCCAAATGACAGCCGCTACTACTTCAAGCCAATCGATCCGGGTGTGGGATGCGCCGGTGCGCGTGTTCCACTGGCTCATGGTGCTGAGCTTTGCGGGGGCTTACATCACGTCTGAGTCAGAGCGCTGGCGTTTGGTGCACATCAGCCTAGGCTACACCTTGGGGGGCTTGGTGGCATTCCGGCTGGTGTGGGGCTTGGTGGGCACCCGCTATGCGCGCTTTGCCAGCTTTGTACGCGGTCCGCAGGCGGTGGTGCAGTACGTGCGCAGCCTTGGCAGCGCTGAGCCTGAGCACCATGTGGGTCACAACCCGGCGGGCGCTTTGGCCATTGTGCTGATGCTGGTCAGCAGCGTGGTCATTGTTGCCACTGGCTGGGCGTTGTACAACGATGTGGGTCCAGAGGGCTTAGACGGCATCCATGAAGCAGCGGCCAACACCCTGTTGTTTTTGGTGGGGGTGCATGTGGCAGGTGTGGTGGTGGCCAGTTGGCTGCACCATGAAAACTTGGTGCGGGCGATGGTCACTGGGCGCAAAATGGGCACGCCGAGCCAAGGCATTGCCCGCGTGTGGGGCTCCTTGGCAGCGGTTGTACTGGCCTGTGTGCTGGGTTTTTGGGGGTGGCAGTGGCAACACGCACCCAGCGCCGATGCCGCGCAAACCAGCAGCACCGCCAGTGGGAAACAGAGTAGCGAAGACGATTAGTTAAGGTTCAGCACGATGCGTATTTTGTTGGCGGAGGACGATGCCTTGCTGGGTGACGGCTTGCGTGCCGGGCTGCGCCAACAGGGCTTTCAGGTGGACTGGGTGCGCGATGGCGATGCAGCCCAACGCGAGTTGTGCAGCGGCGACTTTGCTGCCGCCGTGCTGGACTTGGGCCTGCCCTTGAAAGACGGTATGGATGTGTTGCAGGCCGTTCGCGCACGCAATGTGCGCACACCCGTGTTGGTGCTGACAGCGCGCGATGCGGTGCCTGAGCGCATACGCGGCTTGGACAGTGGGGCGGACGACTACGTGGTCAAGCCTGTTGACTTGTTTGAGCTGGGTGCGCGCCTGCGCAGCTTGGTGCGCCGCGCCCATGGCCAAGTGCAAGAGGTGCTGCGTTGTGACGCTGTGTGCTTGGACCCGGCGGCACGCCAAGTGCGCTTGCATGAGGCGGTAGTCAGCTTGTCCACCCGCGAGTTTGACTTGCTGCACGCCCTGATGCTCAACATCGGTAGGGTTTTGTCGCGCGAGCAGCTGGAGCAGCAGCTCTACAGTTGGGGTTATGAGGTGGACAGCAACACGATTGAGGTGCATATCCACCATCTGCGCCGCAAGCTGGGTGCCGACACCATTCAAACCGTGCGCGGCATTGGCTACACCATGCAGCGCACAGCGCCAACCCCATGATGGCGCTGCGCTTGGCGTCTTTGCAATCGCGCGTGCTGGTCTTGGTGCTGGCCTTGGTCAGCGCCATTTGGCTGGCCGTGGCTGCCGTCATTTGGATGGAAGCCCGCCACGAGATTGACGAGTTGCTGGACGGCCATTTGGCCCAGGCCGCAGCGCTCTTGGTGGCACAGCAAGCCCGTGTGGATGCCGAGGAAGAGGATGTGGCAGACGCCCCCTCGTTGCACAAATATGCACCGCAGGTGGCGTTTCAGGTGTTTCATGAGGGCCACCTGAGCTTGCGCTCAAGCAATGCACCCAGCGCCCCCATGGCTGACATTGCCAGCGGGTTCACCACGGTGCAACTGGGCGATGGCGCGCGCTGGCGGGTGTTTGCCACCACGGGTGCGGAGGCCGATGTGCGGGTGTATGTGGGCGAACAGACTAAATCGCGCAACTCCATTTTGTGGGTGGTGCTACGCAGTGTGGTGGTGCCCATGGGCTTGGCACTGCCTGTGTTGGCATTAGCGCTGTGGTGGGCCGTGCGCCAAGGCTTGCGCCCTTTGCGCCTAGTGAGCCAGATGCTGGGCGAGCGCAGCCCGCAAGCGCTGGCGCCCTTGGTGGTCTCGCCCATGCCCAGCGAGGTGCGCCCCTTGGTGGATGCGCTCAATGCCTTGTTTGTGCGTATTGACCGCATGGTGCATGCGGAGCGGCGCTTCACGGCAGATGCCGCCCATGAGCTGCGCACGCCCATTGCAGTCATTCGCACCCAAGCCCAAGTGGCGCAGGGCGCACAAGACAACGCAGCCGAGCGCCAACATGCACTGCAAGCCACGATTGCAGGCTGCGACCGCGCCACCCGCTTGATTGATCAGTTGCTCACACTGGCGCGCTTGGAGGGTGCGTCCCACGCAGACGCCGCCAGCAGACTGGCCGCCAAGCCGGTGGACTTGTCTGCCGTGGTCCGCAGCATTGGTGCGCAGCTTGCGCCCGTCGCGTTGGCGCGCCAGCAGGTGCTGGAGCTAGAAGCCAGCGCGCCCTGTTGGGTGCAGGGTGATGAGGTACTACTGGGCGTGCTGGTGCGCAATCTTTTAGACAACGCTTTGCGCTACAGCCCCACGGGCGCGCAGGTGCAGCTAGAGGTAGGGCAGCAGGCCGGGCAGGTGTTCTTATGCGTGCAAGACAGTGGGCCTGGCTTGGATGAGGCGCAGATGGCGCGCTTGGGTGAACGGTTTTTCCGCGTGCTCGGGCAGGATGCGTCAGGCAGCGGCTTGGGCTGGTCGATTGTTAAGCGACTGGTTGAAGTATTTGGTGCACAGATACAGGTGCGCCGCGCCTGGGCTCTAGGGGGTTTGGCGGTGCGCATTGAGTGGCCGCCTGTCTCTGCGCCATAGGGATCAGAAGCGTGGTGGGGTGAAAACCCACCATGTTGCTAGGTGTATGCGCCTAATGGCGGCCCTACTGGTTTGCCCAGCTTGCCGTGGGGCCTTGGCCCGCTCACAATGGCGGGGTGCTTCTTGGCACGATCCCCCGAACCTTTTTTGCCACTGCGGAGCACCATGCGCACACTGTCCCTTCTCGATCTTGGCTTTTTTGTTGCCGAAACCGAGGCCAGCCCCAAACACGTGGGCGGGTTGATGATGTTTTCGCGCCCCAAGGGCGCCAAGGCCAGTTTTGCCAAAGACCTATGCAACGAGTTTCGTGGCTTCACCGACGTGCACGCCCCGTTTAACCGTGTCATCCACTTCTCGTTGAGTGCCATGCCGCGCTGGCAAAAAGCCGAGTCCATTGACCTGGACCAGCACATTTTTTATCACAAACTGCCGCGCAGCCTGAACGACCGGCAAGCGCTGTACGACTTTGTAGCCAAGCTGCATGAGCCCATGTTGGACCGCTCCCGCCCACTGTGGGAGATGCACCTGATTGATGGTTTGGAAGGTGGCCACTTCGCGATGTACCACAAGGTGCACCATGCTTTGGCCGACGGAGTCACCATGGCACGCTGGATGGCCAGTTGCTTGGCTGACAGTGCCGCCAGTGGCGATATTCGCCCCGTGTGGACGCTGAAGCACGGCGCACGCAACCAGCAGCACCGCAGCGCCAGCCAAGTGGTCATGCAGTCGGTGTGGAAAGAGGTGGCGGGCAATACCTCGCGCCTGCTGGGCATTGGGCGCTTGGCAGCCATGCTGCTGCTAGAGAGCGTGAACCTCACCAAAAATGCGATTGCCTTGCCCTTTGTGTCCAGCGCAAAAACGCCACTGACCGGTCAGGTGACCTCAGGGCGGCAGTTCACGACCGCTGCGGTGTCCATGGAGCGCGTCAACAAGATCCGCGAGCGCACCCGCTCTACGGTGAACCATGTGGCGCTGACCTGTCTGGATGGCGCTTTGCGCCGCTACTTGCGGGACCAAGGCGTGGAGCTGCGCCAGCCCATCACCATCCAAATGCCCGTGAACTTGCGCAAAGAGGGTGAGAAGACGGGGGGCAACAAGATTGGCATCATCCAGGTTGAGCTGTCAGCACCCACGGACGACCCGTATGTGCGGCTGCGCAACATCGGGTTTTCGCTGCGCAATGTGCGCACCATGATCGATAACGTGGCCCCCGAGGGCATTGAGTCGTACACCATCATCACCGGCTTAGTGGCGCAAATTGCCGAGCTGCTCAAGCTCAGCAATACCTTGCCCCCTATGGGCAACACCTTGGTCTCCAACGTGCCCGGACCCAAGGATTACCTGTACCTCAAGGGCTGCCGGCTGGAAGAGATGCACCCCATCAGCACCTTGCCGCCCAGCAATTTGCTCAACATCACCTTGTTTAGCTACGCGGGTGAGCTGTTTTTTGGCCTGATAGCCACCAACGAACTCCCCAATCTGCAGCGCCTAGGCGAGTATGTGGACGAGGCTTTTACAGAGCTGGAAACCTCCGTACAAGATGCGCACGCGGCGGACTGAAGACGTTCTGACATGCGGCACGGCACAGGCAAAATAGCCTGATGCATTTTCAAAAACTATGGGTTCCTGCGCTGGCGGTGTTGGCCGTCGGCTTGTCTTACCAGCGCTGGGGCTGGCCGGGTGTGGCCATGGCGCTAGGCGCTTTGGTGATGTGGGCTTTGCTGCACTTTACGCGCATGCTGCAAGTGCTCAAACGCGCGGCCCACCGCCCCGTGGGCTATGTGGACAGCGCCGTCATGCTCAACGCCAAGCTGCGCAAAGGCATGCCGCTGTTGCATGTGGTGGCCATGACGCGCGCGTTGGGCGCACTGCAAAGCCCCACCGACACGCAACCCGAGGTCTACGCCTGGACCGATGGCTCCCAATCCACCGTGACGGCCGTTTTTTTGGCCGGCAAGCTGCAAAGCTGGGACTTGGTGCGCCAACAGCCTGAGGCGTCGCCATAAGCCTCATAGGCTTCGCAAACAGTGCGCCCGGGTCCTGAGCGGCCCCGTAAAATCAGCGTTTTGCCAACCCGCAACCGATTCACTACAAGGACTGCTTCCATGACCGTAATTCCTCCCTCCATGTCAGACCGCGACGGAAAAATCTGGATGGACGGCCAGATGGTGGATTGGCGCGACGCCAAGATCCATGTGCTCACCCACACTTTGCACTACGGCTGCGGCGCGTTTGAAGGGGTGCGTGCCTACAACGGTGTCAATGGCACCGCCATCTTCCGCTTGGAAGAGCACACCCAGCGTTTGTTCAACAGCGCCAAAATTCTGCGCATGGCGATTCCGTTCACCCAAGAGCAGGTGAACGAGGCCCAAAAAGCCGTGATCCGTGAAAACAAGCTGGAATCCGGCTACTTGCGCCCCCTGACCTGGATTGGTGACCGCAAGCTGGGCGTATCGCCCAAGGGCAACACCATCCATTTGATGGTGGCTGCATGGCCATGGGGCGCTTACTTGGGCGAAGAGGGCATGAAGCGCGGCATTCGCGTCAAGATTTCTAGCTACACCCGCCACCATGTCAACATCACCATGACCCAGGCCAAGGCGGTGAGCAACTACACCAACTCGATTTTGGCCAATATGGAAGCCACCGACGACGGCTACGACGAAGCCATGTTGTTGGACAGCTCGGGCTTTGTGTCTGAAGGCGCGGGCGAAAACCTCTTTGTGGTGAAAGACGGGGTGGTCTACACCCCCGACTTGTCGGCCGGTGCCCTGAACGGCATCACCCGCAACACCGTGCTGCACATATGCAAAGACCTGGGGCTGGAAGTGGTGCAAAAGCGCATTACCCGCGACGAGGTTTACATCTGTGACGAAGCCTTCTTCACCGGCACCGCCGCTGAGGTCACGCCCATTCGCGAGCTAGACCGCATTGAGCTGGGCAAAGCGGGCTATGTGGGCAGCCGTGGCCCGATCACCGAGAAGATCCAAAGCGCCTACTTTGACATCGTCAACGGCCGCAACCCCAAATACGCACACTGGTTGTCTGCAGTTTGATCTGCACACCCCATAGCCTCACAGGAACACCTTATGTCTACCTCTGCAATTGAACTGCTGGCCAAAGACCTGAACCACCAAGGCGGCGTGTTTTGCCCCAGCCCCTTGGCGGCCATGCAAACCTGGAACACCCACCCCAAGGTCTATCTGGATGTGGCCAAGACCGGTGAAGCCAAGTGCCCTTACTGCGGCACGGTGTACAAGCTCAAAGACGGCGAGCACTTCGACGGCCACCACTGAGCCCGCGTTTGCCTAACCGCCCGCGTGCGCTAGTCATCGCGCCCCAATGGATTGGGGACGCGGTGATGACCGAGCCCTTGCTGCGCCGCTTGCATGCGCGCGGTGAGCGCTTGACCGTAGGCGCCTTGCCTTGGGTGGCTCCGGTCTACCGCGCCATGCCCCAGGTGAGCACTGTGGTGGAGTTGCCTTTTGCGCATGGTGGCTTGCAGTGGGCGGCTCGGCGTGCTTTGGCGCGCCAGTTGCGCGGGCAGTTTGACGTGGCCTATGTGTGCCCCAACTCCCTGAAAAGTGCGCTCTTGCCTTGGTGGGCGGGTGTGCCCAAACGGGTGGGCTACCAAGGCGAGTCGCGCTATGTGCTGCTCAATAAGCGTTTGCCCAATCCACCCGAGGGCGAGCGCCCGCCCATGGTGGCGTTTTATTCCGCCTTGAGTGGGCAAACGGGGCTGGAGCAAGACCAACCCCATTTGCAGTTGGACCAACACGCTGTGGCGCAGGCCTTGCAGACCTTGCAACTGCAGCCCCAAGGCTTTTATGTCTTTGCGCCCGGTGCCGAGTACGGCCCGGCCAAACGCTGGCCCGCGCGCCACTTTGCTGCCTTGGCGCGCCAATTGCAGTTGCCGGTGGTCTTGCTAGGGTCGGCCAAAGAGGCCGCGCTGTGTCACGAAATTGCCACGGCGGTGACTGCCGCCAAGCCCGGCCAGTGTGTGGACTTGTCAGGCCGCACCAGCTTGGACCAGGCCTTGGCCCTGATTGCCGCCGCCAAAGCCATGGTGAGCAACGATTCTGGCCTCATGCATGTGGCCGCCGCGTTTGGCGTGCCCCAGGTGGCGGTGTTTGGGTCGTCCAGCCCCATGCACACGCCGCCCTTAAGCGCCAAAGCCCAAGTGCTGTGGCTCAAAACCGATGCCAGCTACCACCCCCCCTTGGACTGTGCCCCTTGCTTTGCCCGCGAGTGCGCCTTGGGCCACACCCGCTGTCTGAACGATATTCAGCCCAGTGACGTGCTACGGTATTTGTAGCTGCTTGCGCAGTATTCATGGGCGATAGGCCCACTTTTTCCTTGTATTCATTGAATTTCCAGCGTGCTGCGGACAAAAAAAAGCCACCGTGAGGTGGCTTTGTAAAGTTCCCGAAGGAACGTCGTTGGAACATTTGAAGTGGCCTATTGCTTGGCGTTTCTTCGATCCGTTTGAACTGTGACAGCAGTTGGATGTACTGTACCTAGTGTGTGCCACTGCAGGTATCCCCCATTCGGGTGAATTTTCCTGAATTGTTATGAATCCGGGGCTTTGGGGCCCCACTACGTACCCAAAAGTTTGATTTGGCTCAAGCTTTTTCGGCGCCTTGCATCGGAAGTTGGATCTCAATACACAGCCCACCGTCCGGGCGGTTAAAGCAGCGCACCTGGCCCTGGTGGCGTATGACGATGGATTTGACCAAGGCCAAACCCAAGCCCACACCGCCTTCGCGCTCTGAGGCCCCGGGGATGCGGTAAAAAGGCTCAAAAATGCGGTCCAACAAGGCGTCGGGGACACCCGGCCCCCGGTCGCAGACCTGAACAATCGCCACCGCACCGGTTTGCCGCGCGATGGCCGTGACCTCGCCCGAGGCATAGCGGTTGGCGTTTTCCAACAAATTGCGCACCACACGCCGTAAGAGCTTGCTGATTCCGGGGACCAGCAGCGTGGCTTGTTCTACGTCTAAGCTCGCATGGCTGCGTGCACATTCTTCGGCGAGCAGGCCCACAAGCTCCACCTGCTCCACCGTGCCCATGTCGGCCTGTTGGGAGTCCAAGCGGCTGGCGAGCAATATCTCCTCAATCAGCTGGTCTAACTCACTGATGCTGCGTGCGATTTCTTCACGGCTTGCGCTGCTGGCCCCACCCATGAGCTCTAGCCCCATGCGAATGCGGGCCAAGGGGGACCGCAGTTCATGCGAAGCATTGGCTAGCAAAGACTTTTGGGAGGCCAGCAAGGCGTCACGGGCTTTGACCAGGGATTCAATCTGCTGCGCGGCATGGTTAAAGCCTTGCGCAAGGTCTGCTACTTCGTCCGTGCCCTGTGCGTTTACCCGCACACTTAAGTCGCCATCACCCCATTGGCGCACACCCCGCTGCAGCGATTCAAGCCGGCGGGTGAGTCTGCGCACGATGGGGTAGGTGGCTAGCGCGACCGCCACAGCCACCAGCCCAAGGGTCCACAAAAAGCCAAAAGGTGCCCGCCAAGGCGAGGGGTTGGGTCGAGGCAGGTGCAAGTGCAGCACCTGCCCGTCTTGCATACGCACTAGGAACTCGGGGCCCGCGCCAAAACTGCCTTGCGCGCTGCTTGGCCGGACTTCCGCCTCAGCGTCGTTATCGTCCGTCTCGGCCTCCGTGGTGAATGGCGGGCGCATGGGCTCGCCTTGCATATGCCGTTTGTGGGGGGTGGGCCGGTCGCCCGGCGGGCGCATCATGCGTGCCTGGCCGCTGCCTATGACATCGCCGTTGGGGTTGCGCACCACCACTTGGCGCAACGGAGGTTCTGCAGCCATGCGCCAAGCCCAACCTACTAAGAGCGTGAGTACCGCCACAGCCAACACCACGGCCAGCCAAATGCGTACGTACAGCTTTTGCAACACGGGTGCTAGTCTTGCTGGCGTGCGAACACATAGCCCACGCCCCGCACCGTGAGGATGCGCCGTGGGTCTTTGGGGTCTGCCTCGATGGCGGCACGGATGCGCCCCATATGCACGTCGATGGAGCGGTCAAACGCATCGAGTTCCCGTCCGCGTACGGCCTCCATGATGTGTTCGCGCGTGAGTACGCGCCCGGCCCGCTCGGCCAGCGTGACCAAGATGTCGAATTGGTAGGAGGTGAGCTCGCAGGGCTTGCCACCGACGCTGACGATGCGGGCATCGCGGTCGATGCTGAGCGTTCCAAAGCTCAGTATCTGTGACTCACGCTCCGCCGGCGTGTCCCCCTTGCGCCGTAATACCGCCCGAATGCGCGCGAGCAGCTCGCGGGGCTCAAAGGGTTTGGGGAGGTAGTCATCGGCGCCAAGCTCCAGCCCAATGATGCGGTCCATGGGGTCGCCTTTGGCGGTGAGCATCACAAGCGATGTTTGGGCCACTGGGCTGGGTAGGGTGCGGATGCGACGGCAGACTTCCAAGCCGTCGATGTCAGGCAGCATCAGGTCTAACACAATGAGGTCCACAGGGGCATCCGCCGGGGTGCTGCTCAGCAGGGCGAGGCCGGTGAGGCCATCGGGTGCATGGCGCACCGTGAATCCGTTTTGCCCCAAGTACTCGGCCACCATGTGGGCCAAGCGGGCATCGTCTTCAATGATCAGGAGGTTGTGCGGCATGC